>NZ_JAAVUO010000062.1:0-13452 GCF_012163165.1 Natronococcus sp. JC468 | reverse complement strand
TCTCGAGTCATAGAGTGGGATCTCCTCGGTTCGAGCGTGGGGTATGTAGGGCGGGTACAAGCAGGCGTTTGGGCAGTTCTGAGGCAGTAGACAAGTTAAAATGCAATGCAGAAACAACCCGATCTGATCGTCGTCTTGTGGTTTCATTCCACATTGTGTTACATTGTATTCCAATTTTGTCTAGCAACTAGAAAGTTACGCCGCATTCTAATAGCTAATATAGACATACCAATGGGCAGTAGTCCGGTGGACATGCCAGAGAGAGTACTAGTCCACCAACTCAATTTAGTACATTATGGAAACCCCTCGCTGGCCGGAACGAGGCCGGTCGCTCGCTGTCGCTGCGCTCCCTGCATTCCGGGCTTGCGCTCGCTTCGCTGCGCGTTCCGGGCATCTGCCCATCCGGCACTCGGGGTATGCTTGACCGCATATTAGGAAAGAAACCTAAGAGATCTCACCAAGGAACGAGTCCATTTAGCCAAGGCCAGAAGCGATCAGATGGTAATGTAGCACACGCAGGTGCGTCGATTACTAATGAAAATATGAAAGTGGCAAACCAAATCCCGACTAAGAGCACTATAATGCCCTTAGTATAGGTTCCAATATAATTCCTAATAAAAGGCATCCGTGACAGGAGAACTGCACCGATGATCATAGAGAACACAAGTAGCCAAATTCCGATCTCAGCTGTAATGAAAATACCTTCAAAAAACCTATATATTAGATTACCACAGGTTCCGAGTTTTGCTGAGATTCCAGCGAAAATGACGGTAGTAACTATACCTGTTCCTATTGCTAATGCTCCTGCTAGATCTTCTTGAGTTTTGCTCACAGCAGCTAATTATAGTTAATAGAAGGTAAATCGTATGAAATCAATAACTCAGGTAGAGAGTTAACGAGAGTACCGGTATTACCAATGCGTGCAGGTGCAGCAAAGGTGACTCACACCTGTTGTGAGCGGAAACGAAAACGACGGTTCCGAATTAGTGTTAGATAGAACAACACTAATTCTGTATTCAAGAGGTTCCTTCCTACAGCTACAGCTAGTGTAGGAGGCAACGTCGGCCGGAAGAGCCGACGACCAGAGACATTTGTTTAGGTGACCTGAGAGATTTACCCTCTCGGGTAGTGGTTCAGCAGTTGTCTCACACCTCCGCGGCTGTGTTGTTGGTCACAACAGGTGTGATCCCACCAGAGACCGTCCCCTCCTCGAGGAGATCAAGATGATGGTAGCGTGTCTCAAGTAATCCTTCGGCAGTCTCGATATCCATTGTGAGGAGTTCCTTTGGATCCTGCTTGGGACCGACACGCCGTCTCTTGAGTTCAACGTCGGTCGATCCAATCTCCTTCAGGGAGTTCCAGACGCGTTTGAGTGTTTGGGCATGCGGGCGCTTTCCAAGGATTGCGGTGAGTCCCTCGCGGAGATCATCACGTGTGAAGAAAACCCCGCTGCCGTCCGTTCGTTTGGTTGCGAACTCTTCCCAGCGTTTAGCAACGGCGATTGCTCTCCAGGTATTCTGTTTGTTCTGCTCATCGACGAACCGCTGTTTGACATTATGCTGGCGGCAATTCGCGAAGAAATCGAGTGGACTACTCGAAGGTTCAACGCCTCCAGGTAGCGCCTCAGCATCTTCGCGATCGAAGGCGGTTTCACCAGTCTCGGCAATAGACTTCGCCTGCTCAGCGGTCGAGGTTGCGCTCTTGGCGATCTCCTTGGCCTCGTCGGCAGTTTCCGTGACCTCGTCAACTTTTTCGTCGAGTTCGTTCATCCGGCTGGCGATTTCTTGGCGGTTGCGTTGGCCTCGGCTCTGTTCTTGCTCAACGTCTTCAAGGCGAGATTCCAGCTGCTCGATCGTCTTCGCTTGCTTTTGGAGCACGCACCACATTTGCTCGCGGCTCGGGATCTCAGTAGTACTGTCCTCGGTGTCGCCGTCTGTGAGATCATCCTGAACTCTCTCGTCGAATCCGAGAGTGGTCGCGATGTCCTGTTCATCGGGGGCTTCAGCGTCAATTTTGCTTGGGTCTTTTCCAATCGTCATCGTATCGTAGTCTCTGGTTGCGATTAGTCGGCTCTCGATGCCTGGGATAGAGTAGCCTCTCACCAGCCGGCAGAATCTCGAGAGTGAGATAGCAGCCGCTGATCGGGAGGCGAAGTTTTATGCCGATCTGGGTCGCAGAATTAGGTGACCAAACCTAGGGGGCGAACCGACGCCCCCTTTTCTTGCGACCCACACCGGTTAGCGGTGGGTGTGTTTCTCTTATCTTGTTGGTTACTCGTTGTTTGTGACCTCACTTAAATTTGGTAGTCCTGTCTGACGCTGATTGTCCACCACTCCTTTGATACTGAACCTTGAATTAGCGTTATTGAAGACGCCGTTTTCGCTGTACTTGGTACTTATAACGGCTACTAGTTGAGCCTATGTCACAATGGTAGAGAGTATCCCGGAGTCAAATACTCTGCTCGACCCCCATCCAATGTGTCGACCATAAGCATACCCTCCCAAGATGAATCCAATGACTTTCTCTTAGTATACGCCAGCCGTGGAGCCTCAGAACCCCTTGGACACTTCACATACAACGTCTTCTTTTCAGAATAGGCTTCTTCGTAATCCTCACCCGATTCGTTCAAGAAATCTCTGATGACTCTCGTAATCTCGTTATCATCCATAGTATCCAATTCAACCTGCCCACGCCTGATATAATATACGGGACACGATAATACAGCTACAGTAGATCTGGGTTCCCGCGAGACAGCAATCACGACCGACCACTAGGAATTTGCGCAGATCCATTCAGACAATATTCGTATGAATACATCATATAAGCGGGTACTTGTCTGCTTACAGGCTGTAAACGGTTATCGTTCTTTAGGTATCAAGCTCGTTCTTACCCGCCGACGGACGGATATAGGGATCGTCGCCTCAAACAGATCCAGTATAGGGCTGTTCATAATGCTGTGTATTGGCCGGTGATTACCTGAGATCGGTGTGATGGTGAGGTTCGTTGAGCGTCCCAACAGCGGTACTGTGCGGATCTCTCATCTCTATTCACCCTACGCGCCAAGGCGGTGAGAATCGCGGTAGATATTATCTATAGACTGGCCGGGTGATGTCGATGGGCTGCCAACCTCACAATCACTCAATGAAGTTGGACTCCTGGGTGACTACTGTCGGTTACGCTGAGCGCCTCCCCGACTGTACCGTGGGCAACCGTGGTATCGATTTCAGCTGTTTCGGCCGTATCTCATTGTGTCTAAACGGCGTCGCCGGCTGCACCCAAACGAGAACCTTCTCGAATGGAGTACTGCGTTCACTCACCAGCGACTTGGTGGATCTTCTCCGTTGTCGTCGAGGTATTTTTCTGCTGCTTTCCAACTGGTCAACTGCACTGTCCCTCGTCCTTTCCGCCGAACTGGTGCTTCTCTATCCGCAACCATGTCGTCTAGAACACGTTTGACATCGCCACGCTCGTGGACCGCGAAGCCCCACCCAGCGATGGTCTGCGGCTGGCAGTGGCGTTTGTCAAGAACCCCTTTGGACATCATTCGTTTTGTGATTCGTACCGCCATTTCGACGTCCCCGTCAGAGACAGACATTTAGTAGAACGTCACCGTCTTAGCATTTGGACTATGTATAAATAAGTGTTACGCTGAGGTAACGGACTAGTTCATTCTAATTAACACTCAAGTTTACCCGTTACACATCTGTGCTTCTCATCGTAAACACTATTACGGGTGCATGCATACTAGCGAGTAAGCACCGAGACACGAACAGTTGCATACCAGCTAACCAGGGTACGCAACCCAGAACAATCAAAAATCGGCGATAGAGCGCTCCAACTATCGCCTAATTCGCAGCCGTGTCACCAGCTGCAGGTGAGCGGCTAGCATATCCGCATGTGGTGGAGTACACAACCATGAGCACAATTGAAAACGACCCTGACCTAGAAAATAGCGATGCATACGCAGAAGGAACCGTCCTTCCCAAACTCCTTGGGAATGATCCTAAGGTCATGATATTGGCATCGTTCCTTGCAGATCCCGATCCAGATTTCGATTACACCGTAACAGAGATCGCCGAATTGGCTGGTGTCAGTCGAAACACTGTCTATCGACACATCGATGATCTGTGTGAGATCGGTGTAATTAAGAAAACTAGGGAAAGTGGTGGAAGTCCTCGTTACAAGTTCGACAAGGAAAACCCTGCTGCCAAGCGGCTTGCTCAGCTTGAGTGGGACTTAATGCGGCACTTGTATGCTGACGACTGATTGGCTGAAGCGGACTGAGAAGTTGGGTTGAAGTCGATCTCTCGATGTCGGATAGATAGAGGGTCAGACCTATGCGTTATGTGCAAGAGACGACTTACTGATCATTGAGTTCGAACAACCGCTGATCTTCCAACTACCGTGGGATTAGATGGCTATAGATTTGGTCTGTAGTTTGTCTATTGGCGTGACGTAGTCGTAGTTGTACATCCTCGAGCCGACCACCGTTGATCTGAATAATTCGATAGGCCACAGAGTGCCGAAGCGTGTGCGGAGTAACATCCGCCGGCTTTCCTGTACCACCACCTGCGAGCAGCGGCCGCACGTTCGCTTCTACAGCGAGTTTTTCTATGAGCCGCTGTAGGGACCGTGTTGTGATTCGGCCGCTTGAGCGGGTAGGAAAGAGAGCTGTAGTGTTCTTCCATCGGTCCCGAAGATACCGACGGAGTAGTCGAACCGTTTCAGACTTGAGCTCGAGAGTCGCTGGCGGTGGTGAACCTTTCTGGATAGCACTTGGGAGATAGACGTTTCCGTTTTCGAGATCTAGGTGAGTCACGTCGAGAGCGCACAGTTCGCCGGCGCGAAGGCCAGCATCATAGAGCAGTGCGACGATCGCCTCATTCCGATCCTGAAGATAAGATGCGACGGCATCAGATAGGCAGACGTCTCGAAGCCGTTCAACCTGAGCTGGCTTGAGCCACGTTTGAGCGCGGCTGTACTCATCAAAGTACTCAACGTCGGAATTGCTTGGCATGGGTTCTGTGGGTGACATGGTTCTTAAGCAAGCGTAGTGAATCGGTCGGTCAACGTCGGAGTTTGCTACAAACTCCGACGCTCGCCGGACGCCGTGTCACACCTCGAAGGATGAGAATATTATTGTACGTCAGATGTTCTGGGTATATCCCTATTGCCACGGTACAACTGGCTTGACCGGACCCACAAGCTGCGCAGCAATAGGTTTATCTCGGCGGGTTTCGTATGCAGATGTATGAGTTCCGACCGGAAACGAAACGACCGCGGGGAATACGTCGAGACCGTGACCCCCGAGGGGGTCCTCGAGGTCATGCGACGATCACCCGATCCGATCGTCACCGCGAAAGAGGTCGGTGAGGCGCTCGAGAGAACGTCTGAAGCCGCTCGTCAGAAGCTTCTCAAACTCCAAGACGAGGGTATCGTCGCTCGCAGGAAGGTCGGCGCCGGTGCGGTCGTATGGTGGATCGTCGATGCTGACCGGGAGGGGCCGGTCGATGAATTTGATCCGTCCGATCCATTGTTCACTGACCCTGCGACGTTCTCGAGCGGCGAGACCGATGTATCGGCGAACACCGACGCATACCTTGCCGACGCGATCGCGGGTGAGAGCGACGACGAATGACCGACGGTCCCGGCACGACACCAGTGTTTGTGGATACGAGCGCGTGGTACGCAATCTTCGACGAGGACGATGCCCGCCACGCTCGAGCAACAGCTGTCTGCGAGGCGATCCTCGCTGGGGATCTCATGTACCGGCCGATCTACACGACAAGCCACGTGCTCGGAGAGCTGGCGACGCTCCTCCTACGGAATAGTCACGACGCCGCCTTGAGGGCGCTTCAGCAGATACGCTCCTCGCCGAACGTGACGGTGATTCACGCGGACCGGGTAGCTTTCGATGCCGCTGTAACAGAGTTCGATCGATACGACGATCAGGAAATTTCTCTTGTCGATCACCTCACTGGTGTCCTGGCCGATGAGCGCAATATCGATTGCATCTTTGCCTTTGATGGCGACTTTCGAACCCTCGGTTTCACCGTCGTGCCTGAAGATACTGGCAAGCCGTGATGTGAGGACCGCCCGTACTCCACCTCTACTCGTTCTACTAGAAGCCGCGATTGCGCAGTTGTCCCAGAGAGGTTTCGATGCCCCCTCCGTCATTAACTCGCTACGTTGTGTTGCTAGCGGAGATGGGAATCGGCGACTCGGTCCAATCGCATGCTCGGGTACGGCCGATACGGGACATTGTCTTTCTCCAACTGTTCGAGCGGGATCTCCTCTTCCCGCTGATCCCAGTTTGGCATGTACTCGTCAAACTCCTCAAGAAGCACGACGATCACGACGTCGTCCTCCGGTGGGCAGGCCGGGTTCTGATCGGCTAGCGTCCCGCCGTTGACCTCCCACTGGTTCGCGACCTTCTGCGGGAGATTCACTACGACCCTATCTTCTGGGTCGGCTGGTACCTCGTCGTACACGATGTCGCCGTACATGAAGTCGTCTTCTTCGTCGTACACGGCACGATCGATGCCGCCCGGCGTCGCTCGATCTTGTTCGGGATTGGTCCATACGCTCTCTTCGTCTGCTTCTTCTGGCGGGGTCTGGCCGCCGCCTCCTTTTCTTGGCATTGTTAGTCACCTGCGATTGGCTTGAAGAACTGCCTGAGTTCAGTCTGGGAATCGTTGGCCGCTCGGAGTCGTTTCTCGATACTGCTGTGCAGTAGATCTCGGCTGAACTCGCCGTCGACCTTTGTTTCCTTGAGGAGCGCGCTCTTCCCGGAGAAACCACACACTTCGGAGGGCAGATATTCGAGGTGCGTCGGGCCGATTCGTCCGTTGACGTAGACCTCGACGTCGAGGACCTCGACGACTCGGTTCACGTCCTTCGCGAGTTCGTACTTTGATCGGTAGCCGGTCGCGTCGAATCCAACCGGTCCGCCCATCAGATCGACGAGTGGCCGATTGCGCTCCAGATGCCACGACTTCCAGCCGAGTATCGTGGGGCGGAGTTCAAGGTCAGCACCGACCTCTTCGAATCGCCGGAAGAGGTACTCCTGAGCCTCGATGGAACGCATGATCTGCTTCCGGTTCTGGCGGGCCGTCATCGCTTCGTAAGTCCATCGATCGCCGAGGTAGGCGATGTCGACATAGTCTTCAAGTTCCATGAGGCGGACGAATACATCGTCTGGATCTCGCTCAAGGAGTTTGTCACCGTCCTCCCATTCAGTGAGGATGAGGCGCTGGTCCGGTCCGATGAGTTCGCTAATTTGGTCGCGATTGTTCAGCAACCAGTGTGAGTCGCTGTACTTGATCTGGAGGGCCGGCACGCGCTCATGCGCGCAAAACAGCTCGCGCTCGTTCTGGTTAAAGGGATCTATCTTTACCACGAGGTCAGGGTCGGAGAAGTCTGTCGGCATGTTCGATCTCGCTCGAGTGCGTTTCGTTGTTTCTGAGGCACTCATACAGACATACTATCCCCACTGACATAATCTTGTGGGATTATTTTTCTATAAGGTGGTGGGAATTTACTATAGAGTTGTTTCGACACGGTAGTTGTGGATTTTGGTCGCAATAGATGAGCCTATAACGAAGGTGTTTACAATAGCCCCTCAAGAGTGAAGGATATGAGTGACCGGGTTCATTTCATTCCCGTCGGCTTCGACTTCGAACGGCTAATATTCCCAATATCGAAGGGAGAGTTGGACGCGGATCGCGTTGTTCTTATTACCAACAGGGATCCTGAAGACTCGGAAGAGACGTCCACAAGCACGGCAGCGCAGCTCGCGATCAACATGTCGGATCGGCTGGAAACATCGTTCGACATGATCGATATCGAGGCCCGGGTAGAATCGATAGATCGGGAGACGTTGTATGATTACGAGACGCTCTACACAATGGCCTATAGAATGTTTCTGGATGAACTGGAGGCGGGCAATGAGGTCTTCGTCAATATTTCGTCAATGCCCCGTACGACCGCGTTCGCCTTTGCCACGGCGGCGGATTCACTGATCGCAGAGGACCACGAGGGGTTGGACGGGCTCCGCAATCGGCTTCACACCTACTATGTGGCACCCGAGGATTACCTCGTTCTCGAGATGCTGGAGACTCTTGAGGATGAGGCGGAGTTCCTCAACGAGCTAAAGGAGTATGAGGATATTCGGGTTCACGGCCACTACGAGAAGGTCAAAGATCTCCTCAAGCGAGTTTACAGTAGCGGTGTTACGGAGGGCGCTCGTGACCTCAACGGGCAGATGCATGTGGAGTTTCCGTCCTCTCCGGGGAGCGATGTCAAGGACTTTGAGGCGACCATTCTGAAATTCCTGATCGATCGTGGAGCGTTCCAGTCTACTTCCGAGCTTGCGGAGCAGTTGGCAGAGGAGACTGAGGAGGAATACGACGAATCGTTCCGGAGCCGAGTGCAGTACAACGTCGGCAAGCTCGAGGGTAAGGGATACGTCAACCGCGAAGAGGCAGGGAACCGGCTGGAGACATCACTATCGACGATGGGGCGCATGTGGGCGAAGACGCACTAAACAAGTGAGAAGTGGAAACAGTCTCTTCATATGATTTAACACACTTGAGTACCTCCCTCAGAATGTAATGAGAGAACCAGGTGACGATTTTGATGATGTTGAGTTCGCTGAACAGGAAGTCCACGAGATTATCCAGGATGGTTACGAAGAGGAGCTCGAAGAGATCGTCCATTTCTATCATGCTGAGCAGATCCGGAATCTTGCCAAGGAGATGGGCCGTATTGCAGACGCGCTAGAAGCCCAAAACGAATAATCGCTCTTGGGGTTAGTCGGACTCGGCTGGCGCGCCGAGGACCCACCACTTCGTCGTCTCCACACCGGGCCAATTCCCGCTGCCGGCGCACGCGCTGGATCTCGCACTCCTCCTCGACGTAACGAACCGGCTCTGCTTCTTGTTCAACAGATATCGGGTAGCTGGTGCGCTGGTGCACCGCGGTGGTGTACAGTCGAACCATCAGGTAATCATATAGGTGTGTCAGTGCATGGTGTAGATGCGCACATGAGCGAGCGCTTTACGATTACTGTGCCAGAGGACGTCTCAGACGAGATCCCGTTCGATGAGTTCGACAGCAAGAGCGGTGCGATCGTGCACCACGTCGAGAAAGGGTTGGAGGCAGACGCGCTTGAAGATGAGATAGCGTCGCTCGAGGCCGAGCGAGACGACCTCCGCCGACAGCTCCGCGAGGTCAACCGTAGGAACGACGACGTAGAGGAGCTGGTCGAGTACATCGACGAAGAGCGACGTCTGCAAAGGCGGCGCGAGGAGCGAAGGGACGCTCCTGTGTGGCGTCGAGCTAAATGGTGGATGTTCGGCCGTTCAGAGGAATAGACGCCGAGTCCCTCTCGGGTTTAGTCGTCGGCGCTCGCGGTGGTGTCGCTGCTTTCGTCGGCACTCTCTGAGGCGTCGGGACCTTCTTCGTCAGCGCTCTCCGAGACGTCGGTATCCTCCTCGTCGGCGGTGACGAGGCTGATACCGAGCTCGTCGGCGTGAGAATCGGCGTGGACGCCGAAGTACACCTTCCTAACGCCGAGTGAATGGCCTTTTTCGGTGGCGATTTCGGACACGATGAAGTTTCGGAGTTCCTCGACCGATGGCTTGCTCCTTGCTTCGCTGAGTCGGTCGTCGGCGTACCGCTTCACGATCCTGAGCAGTTTCGGTCGACTGTTGCTCAGGACTTCTATGCCCTCGTGGGGCATCGGGTGTCCGATCACAAGATCACCTCGGAATTTCTGCATCCAGCCTTCTCTGTGGAGTCGGTTGCAGACCTCCCGAACGTAGTCCGGCTCCGAGTCAATCGCATCGGCGATCTCGAAGGGCCGGTGGGCCTCGTTCGTGACGTTCGCGAACTTGAGGCATCGGACAGCAACGGGTTCGTCGGGGTCTGGTGTGTACGTCATTTGTTGGTAGGCTCGGCTGCCGCAGTTGGCTGTCGCGCTTTGCTGTCTCGATCGGTTATCGGGTCCGGCCGCGTCGTATCGTGTATCACTGTTGTGAGGTAGCCATTTGACCGAGAACCAAACACGTAAGACAACGCTTGGCCTATCACCAGCCAAGCGGAACCTGCTTGGTCGTCGGAGGGGGAACCCCTGCATGACTGAGCAGGGGAAGCTGGATCATCTGAGTGTGCTCTGCTTTGTAGGAAGGGGCTGAGCGCACCAGATTTCTCATCATCCGTCGAATTGGGCAGAGGGACCTGTATTGCTTAACAGGGGGTAGACATTCCATCCACTTAAAACTACGCGTACGCGCGCGTAGAAGTAAGTGTAACGTTGCAATCGGCGAGCTGTTCGGTAACCGCTGCTAGAGCGCTCAGAATGGGATACATCTGTACCCCAACCTTCGCCCAAAGGTTGATGTGGAGATGCCACTTTTATATACCCGAAACTTGGCACTCGCGAGTCATAGGTGAATTGGGACTACATGAACTGGTGAAGCTGTAGAGACGAGTACTCTACATCAGCTTCCAGGAGTTGCTGATCGAAGTCTGCGGGCCTGAGCTTCGGCTTCAGAAGACAGAGAAATAGTTAAGCGAGCGGAAGGCCCAAGCTGGGTCGTCACATGAATGAGGTGGTGACTCACCGGTGTGCCGGCCGAAGAGTGAGCTTCAGGCCGTTATTCTCCGCGGTTTAACGTGGGGTTCGAGCGGCGTGGATCGTCTTGTAGGTTATCGTCGATTTGTTCATCCTCCATCACCCGGTCGTCGCCGGTCCAGGCATCATTTCGGCTGTCGAATTCGGGAGCAACATCGCTACTTTCGACCTCAAGCATCGGAACGTAAGCATGAACCCATCCTTTCGACTGTCGGCAGATTACAGCCTCGCCGGGTTCAAACTGTGTAAATTCTCCTTTCGCGAAGTCATGTTGCTCCTCAAGCTTTGTCTCCTCAGATCCGAAGAAACCAACATCCGGTCGTTCCCGGTGAGTAAACTCCTCGAAATGCGTCCCGATTCTCGAACGGGCGAACTCAACACTATCCGAATCAGCGACCCGCAAAATCACTGCAGTCGTCATGCCGGAAAGAAGAGCCCTTCCTCGTTCTTTGCTGTAGGTATCATACAACTGTGCCACCGACTGGAGCGTAATAATCGCCTGACAGCCGCGGCCGCGGCCGACGTTAATCAGTTCGCTGAGGCGGTCAATCGTTACATCTAGGTGCTCGATTTCGTCAAGGAGGAAGTACGCACTCCGATCAGGAACGTCCATGCCATGTTTAATCGCTTCGTCGATCAGGAAAGCGAACAGTGGAGCAATGGTTGACGCCTGCCGATTCGGGTAGTCAAGTACGAGGATCCGTCCCTGGGGATTGGCCATATACTCCCGGATCGAGAAAGCACCATCACGACCGAAGTCACCAACGAGGAGATCGGAGACCTGCTGTTGAGCAGTCGAATAAACACCGCTGGCCTGCCGGCCAGCATTGGGATCAATCGCCGAGGCCGCGGCTGTCAAATCCTCATGGCCGTCACTCGAGAGATCCTCGTACATTGTCTCGGCGTCAGTCCGCTCCCAATAGCGCTTGAGATCCGCGTTCGTTGGATTCTCGACTTCGCGGAAGATGTACTTCACCGTCGCCGCGAACAGTTGGCGGCCAGCATTAGTGAAGAACTGATCGCCGTCGTCACCAGGGAAGATCCCGCGAGCAATCTCATCGACATCACTTTCGTCCTCAAGCTCCGCAAACAGGTTCCATTTGTAGTCGCTCGCGTCGGCAGAGATTCGAATGATATCAGCACCACGGGCCTCAAGCATATCCTGGTAATCCTCTTTCATGTCGAAGACAACAGTCGGCTCAGTAGGGTTCGTGCGGAGCTGTTCAACGATATGTTTGAGGAATTCTGACTTCCCGGCACCACTGGTCCCAATCGCGAGCAGCGAGCGACGGGGAATTTGAACAGCATTCGAGAATATCGAGACGTCGTCGGCACGACCGCCGCGATATTCAATAGGGATCGCAAAGTTGTCGGCAGTGGGTTCGACTGTCCGGAACAGATCACCGATATCGGTGAGCATGGACACATACAGCGGGATATTCCGCCCGATACGGATCACGAGCAGTGCCGGGATGCCAAACAGAATAGTCAACGAGATAATCCAGGAGCTGACGGCTAAGCCGAAGATGAACAGCACAAACAGGACACTAACGAAAGCAATCGGTGGGAGTAGCCGACTTTTCTCTCGGAGTGTATGGGTGGATTCGTAGTAGACCCCCTCAAGCGAGAGCGCGAGTTCGTTGATAGTCGGACTGTGATCCCGAAACATGAAAGTAGCAAACACCGCGCCGGTAGCAAGTTCGAGGAGACCAACCACAACAGCGCCTAAACTCATCGGAACAGTCCCTCCTCATTCTCCGCGTCTCGGTCACGGTGTCTTTGCTCAGCTTCGAGCTGTCGTTCTTGTTGGGAGTCACGGCTGTTCTCCCGAGATCGATGCTTGTACCGGTCGTTTTCGACCATCCGCTCATTAGCGTTCTCGCGGACGGCATCGATATCTTGTTTGTCCATATATAGATCGGTCTTTTCGCCAGTCATTGCAATGTGAGCGTGTGGGTGCTCGGTGTCACGATGAACTGTGTAGGCGAAGGTCGCGCTTGGGCGCTCCTTGACGAAGTCTTCCATCGTTCGGCGTGTTTCTCGAGCGAGTTCGTCATTCGAGAGCTGATCACCGTTCTCTGGGGAGATGATCATGTGGCGCTCAAATTGGTGCTGTTCACTTTTTTCGATGAATCGTTGCTTTCGCTGATCACTCATTTCTCGGCCAGTGCGGTCGTACAACGGCGTATCCCCCTCTCGGGAAATGTACTTCATGAGGTCGCCAGCGCCGCTCTCTTGATAATCAGTACTGTAGTACGTCGTCACTGGTCGTCACCTCGGAGACGATTCTCGAGGTTTCCGGTAGTATCATCGTCTCTCTGATGGTCGGTCTCATTGCGATCATCAGAGTCAGACGGCGCAGGGATCCCCTCAAGTGGATCGTGTTGGTTGAACGGGACGCGGAGTTTTCGCGATGCGCGAGAGAACTCCTCGTCAATCCAGGGTTCGGGTACTCTGAATTGCCGTTGTAACAACCGGAAGTTGACGAGAGGGTATGTCCCCGCCCGCGCGTGAATGTCTCGTATGTCCTCAGCCGTCTCTTCGAGAGTATCAGTAGCCTCTGCGATCATGGCCTCAATCCGCTCCTCGGCGTTGAGTTCGGTTGCAGCCTTGTCGAGTTCCTCAGCCTGGCGTTGTTTTTGGATGAGCTTGTAGAGGTAACTCGAGAGAGTTTCGTCGGCGGCGTCAGCCTCGGCCTGTAGTTGTTTCTTCTCGGATTCAGTGACATAGAGTGAGATGGGCTGATCTCGAGTCATAGAGTGGGATCTCCTCGGTTCGAGCGTGGGGTATGTAGGGCGGGTACAAGCAGGCGTTTG
>NZ_JAAVUO010000061.1:0-13604 GCF_012163165.1 Natronococcus sp. JC468 | reverse complement strand
CAAATCGCGATTGTGCTCGATCGAGCGTACAACACGATTCACACCGCTATCCGTGACCTGGAAGCCGCGCTCGAGCGCGGCTTCCCGGGTGTCTGGAACCGCCTCAAACAGCCATACAGCGGCCCGTTACAGGTCGATGAGAGTGGAAGAGTGTGCTCGGGATACAAAGGTCAAGACCCGCCGCGGCCCGGACGGGCTCGCGGCGGGTCGTCTCGGAGTGGGCGAACACGATGGCAGGGACGTCACGGCGACCAATTGACGCTCGTCGCGGCCTGCCGCGACGAGCTCACTGTCATTCGTGCAAAGAAAGGAATCCGCTACGAGGGAGATCTTGAGCCGGTGATTACAGAGGCTGAAGACCTCTCCCAGCGGCTGGGAGAGGTCTGGACCGATGGACTGCAGGCATATCGGTGGATGGAATACGATCACCGGACGGTCATCCACAAACAGCAGTACATTTCGCCGGACGGCATCCATATTAACCAGGTTGAGTGTCTCTGGTCACTCTTGCATCCGTGGCTGCGGAAGTTCCGCGGCCTGTCCAAGCACGGCTTGGAACAGGCCGCTCACACCTTTGGCTGCGTCTGGTCATTGAATAACATCGGCGCGTCGCTCTTCACACTCATCGATTGCTTCGCCCTCTCTCGTTTCCGTAGCTTTGCGTAAGAGCGAGCCAGCAGGTTCCAACACAGAAACAGGAAGCTCCGTCCTCAACAAGCAAGGGCCGGGTAGGCCCGTGTGCGGTAGGGCGGGCTAGTTCACGATACGAGGATCACAGGATCACTGTTCGGACTACGAGCCGCTGAGCCCACTGTCTTCGGATTCGTTACCCATTCCGGTTTCGGAGTCGCCCGTTCCGTTCTCAGACTCGTTGTTTCCGCCTAGTCCGCCGTCCTCGGATTCATTGTCCATTCCATTCTCGGTCTCATTTTCTTCGCCGAGGCCACCATCCTCGGACTCGTTGTCCATTCCGTTTTCGGACTCGTTGTCCTCACCAATCCCACCGTTTCCGGAGTCGTCCATTCCATTTTCGGACTCGTTGCCCTCACCGATTCCACCGTTTCCAGAGTCATCCATTCCGTTTTCGGATTCATTCGCTCCGCTTTCAGTCTCATTGCCCGGGCCACCGTCCGAACAGCCCGCGATCGCCGCGATCAATCCGGTACCGGCCGCTATCGTGAATCGCCGTCTGTCGACCTTTGTCATAGTACGCGGCTATTCCAAATTCGAATTCGTTAATAATGCCCCCGTTCTGTTTTGACGATTATACACGATTTAGATGAATTTTAGGCTAATAAATAATGGAAATACTTTATGAGCCGATCGCGAATGTTACGGTCCTGGCTCGGACGAAGCGATGACGTCGCCAGACAGTTATACTATTTCAGTGATGACACTCGAAAAAATCAATCAATAGTGCTGTAGTCATCTTTTAATATAGACTCTATAAGTGAAATCTGAACTACCTATAGAGTAAAACAAGTTCTTTAAATTGTTTTATCAAGCGAGCTTAGTGAACAGGTTTAGCCACCTATCTGCGGTTGCAGTTCATCTGAGTGGCTACGGCCCGCTATACGTACTGACACTACTCGCTCGTAGGAGT
This sequence comes from Natronococcus sp. JC468, assembly GCF_012163165.1. Lineage (NCBI taxonomy): Archaea > Methanobacteriati > Methanobacteriota > Halobacteria > Halobacteriales > Natrialbaceae > Natronococcus > Natronococcus sp. JC468. The sequence continues at coordinate 12,001 of NZ_JAAVUO010000061.1, read as the reverse complement.
GAGCGGCCGCTGCTGTCGTTCTGTAGCCATTGTTTGATGTGTATCCTATTGACCAGATCACAAATGTTACCCATGTACTCTCTAATGATAGGTGAGAATCATAAGCTTTGCTGTTATTTCTATATATAAGCACATACTTTTCACATTTGTTACAAACTTAGTTGTGCAAAATTCCCACAACGGACTACTTGACATCCTCCCGCGCCTGAAGACACGGGTATTCTCCTTGCTCTTTATAACAGTGGAAAAGCCAATTTTCGTTAGGTAGTCTACCAGACCTGGCCATCTTGTTTACGGTTTTTGGCGATTTCGATAGACACATACCAATAGATCGTATCTATCCTACTAGATAATAGATATATTAATAGACTATACTATGGAAGAAGTATACGAGTTCGCCGATAACCATCAGGATATAACAAGAGAAGAGGCTATGGACGAATTCCGCCGGTGCTATCGTGAAATAGATGAGTTGACAAGAGATGATACCCCACAAGAAGTGATTCAACAGGTGGCACTTTACAAGATGGAAAAGAGATTGGACTGATCTTCCGAGAAGTTGTCGGAAGTTGCACAACCAAAATATAAGAGATCTCTCGACACTCTTCGCAATCCGAATGACTTTTTGACAATGAATTCACAACACCATATGCAAGGGACTGATCCTTGCCACCTGCCGAACTCAGAGGTGTTGAGGCACCTAACACACACCGTCCCCAATCCACCAGCATTCGTTGGAGACCACTTCCCCGGTCTCTACGATTTTGATGCCCTAATCGCATGGAGTTGGTGACTTCCTCCCCACCCTACTCGCTCACGGCTGACACCGCTCGCTCCTTGAGGGTGAGGCTTCCTGTTTCCACGACGTGCTTTGCAGGAACCGAATCGGTTCCCGTAGGGAGCGCAGTCTCCGCAGGCGTTGATTCGGGACAGCCCATCCCTACTTGCTTCAGTCCGCGTACCAAGATGTTGTAGGCCGCATTCCAGTCTCTGTCCGCTGTGAAGCCACAGGAAGGACAGGAATGTTCGCGGACCCACAGCGGTTTGTCCGACTCGGCACCACAGGCCGCACACTCTTTGGTCGTTCCGGCCGGATCGACAGCCACGAAGTGCGTGCCGTCGCGTTCGCACTTGTACTCGAGCATTCGGAGGAACGTTCCCCGCGCCGCACCGGCACGGTTGCGGCTGTTCGATGGGAGTTCCATCAACCCCTTGGCGTCGAGGTCTTCGACCGCAACGAGGTCATACTCCCGGGCGTAGTGGTTCGAGAGCTTGTGCAAGAAGTCTCTGCGCTTTCGCTTCGGATCGGCATGGCGGTTGGCGACGACTTGCTGTTGCTTGCGGTAGTTCGCCGACCCGTGCTCTTTGCGCGAGAGTTGCCGTTGCTCGCGTTCCAGCCGGTCGCGTTCGTCCGAGAGGTCAGGACGTTCGACTGCGGTGGCGTCGGTGTCGTGAGCGTACTTCAGTATCCCCACGTCGATCCCGACACAGTCCTCGAGTTTCTTGGGCTTCGGCGGTGCGTCGCCCTCGGTTTCGATCCCGAGAACGGCGAACCACTCGCCGGTCGGTTCCTGCTTGACGACGACCTCTTTGATCGTGGCGTCGGCGGGAACGTCGCGGTGGTAGGCTATCGGAATATCGCCGATTTTGAAAAGAGAAAGCACAGTACGGCCACTCGTGTTGTTGAGTTCGAAGCCGGTTTGACTGTACTTGATCGAGCGATATTCCTACGGGGCCTTCCACTTGAGTTCGCCGACGCGGTAGCCGTTGTCCTTCCGGCCTTTCAGCGTCGAAAGATTGTCGTACAACCGTTGAACGACCTTCTGTAGCACTTTCGAGTGGACTTGTTTCAGGTCGGTCCACCAGTCCTTGAGGTCGGGGAGAACCGACTGCTCGAAGTAGGCCGACGTGCCGTCCTCTCGATTGAGCCGGTGTAGGAAGTGGTTGTAGACCTGTCGGTGGGTATCGACAGTCCACGCTAACCGTTCGTGGAGTTCGTCGGTCGGGTTGAGTCGATACCTGTAGTTGTAGCGCATAATCTACTCGCCTGAATCGGCGTCGGGTTCGGAAACTCGGACAATCTTCACGTCTGCTCCAATTCACCGCTTCGGGACGAGGACGTGCGCACCGTTTCCGACCGGTCGAACGTCTCGATCGAGGACTTCGAAGCCCTCGATTTCGTGCCGATCCATTAACTCTGTATATACTCTGTTGCAACATAAAGCTATCAATAACGTTGGCATGCGGGCCTGCTGTAGAACAGTCCAAGAAACATGAGCGGCGCTGTATCCCCCTCCCTGCTCGCGCCTTCGGCGCTCGCTGAGGCAGGGGCATTAGCGCCTATTTTCAGGTAATCGTTATGGGCCAGCACAGGATCGAGCTTGCTAGCTGGCGTGCGACCGAGGAGCTCCTTGAGCGCGCCGAGATCAGACGCGGCGAAGTCAAGGCCATCCCCCGCGCTGATCCGACGGGGATAAACGCCGAGAGCTACTCGAGCGACAAGGGCAACATGAATCGGATGTGGACCACCGACGACGATCCCTCGACACAGGTGGCGCGAAACCTCTGGGGTGAGATTGCAGCCGACGATCTCACGGACCACCTCAACGAGACCGTCGGCTATGAGGGCAAGATGCGCGTCGCGCGCGGGAACACACAGACCGGCGCAAACCCGCTGCTCTCACACAAAGTCGCGACCGGCCTCGATGGCGAGGCCCTACTGTTCGAGAGCACACGCGAGGATACCGATCTCGAGCACCGCGTCGAGCTGACGCTCGAGTTCATCATCAAGGCGCTGCGTAGCATCAGTGTCAAGCTCAATCTCGGCGACGAAGGAACTCCAGAGCCAGAACCAGAGCCCGAGCCCGAACCTCAGTTAGAGACAATCGAGCTTCCCGAGGATGGCCAGGGTCAGACGGGACATAGTAATATATGCGGCGTGGCGATCGTTCCCGATCGAGATCTCAAGGCACTCGAGGTCCGGCTGGGTGGCGATCGCCACGACGGGGCGAAGGACATCACTGCGATCCACGTCTACGACGACAAGCAGACTCCGCTTGCCACCAAGCAGACAGCTGGTCTCGATCACGGCGACTGGGTTGGGATCGATTACGACTTCGCCAAGGGACAAGAGTATCGGATCCTCCTCGACGGCGAGGGTGAGCAGTACGTTCGTTACCGCGCCGAGGCGAGCTGTCCCTACAAGGGTGATGGCCTGACGGTCATCAACGGGAGCTACTCGCCTGGCGACGACTCGCAGACTGAGAGCTACGTCTACAACATCGATCGGATTCGCGGGAGCCTCACTGAGGGGATCGACGAGCCCGAACCCGACTACCGCAACGTCGAGCTATCCGAGGTCGCGTCTGATGAGAACGCCAGCGTTGCGGATGATCCGGCTGGCGGAGAGCGTCCCGTCGCGAGCATCGACTGTCAGGAGGGGAAGCCGCAACACTATTCCGTCGAAACCCGCTGGGAGCTCGAGGACCTGGTCGGACACGAGCCTGACGTCGTCCACTTCCGGTATCAGATCTACTTCCCGACGCACTTCGAGTTCCACCAGAGCATGAATCATGGCGGGACGAAGATGCCTGGCCCTGCCGATCACCGAGGAGAAGGCGCAGCTGGCGGAAGTCACAATCCTGGTGAGGCGTGGTCAGCCCGTGGGTATGCGACGACTCGAGGTCCAAACGATGCGACCGAGGACGAGTCAGACATCCCGCTCGGGAAGCAGGTCTACGATGTGACTGGTGCATCGAAGGACTACGGCCATATGCACTCCTGGAAGCGTGGCGCGAACAAGGGCGAGTGGGTGACGATCGATGAGCGCTACGAGATGGATGAGCCCGGCGAGTTCGACTCGCGGATCACGGCGTGGGTCAACGGCAAGAAGGCGTTCGATCACGACGACTACCAGTTCGTCGGCGAGGGTCACGGTCACAAGGGTGTCCACGAGTGGCGCTGGCACTTCTACTTCGGCGGTCGGTGGGGCAGCCCGAAGGAGCAGAGCAAGTACGTCCGTCGATTCGGTGTCTGGTCGGGCGACAACTGCCCCGAGCTCGAGGACCTCGAGTGAGTTAACTTGATGTTCGGCTTGAAAATATTGTATGAAGAATATGGTTATGATACATATTATGTAGAAAACTATTAGTATATAGGATCACTCATGGTAAATGATCGGTTGGTACCTGAGACATCCGACGGTGTCAACTATTAACAGCCTTGGTACCTCCGATCGTTTTCCCAACAGGGAATAGAATCGTGGTGCGATTCTTTCCCCATTTTACGGATGATTCCTGCTCGATATCGTCGATTACCTGAAAATCAGGCGCTAATGCCCCGTCCTCAAGGAGCGAACCGCGTCAGCGGTGAGCGAGTAGGGTGGGGAGGAAGTCACTGAGTAATGTTTTGGAAGGACATCAGTCTAATCCAATGTCTTCTGGACCGAACTCAGGATTCGCTAATTTTCTCTGGATCTCTTTCCAACCACCCCGACTTTTGCGTTCCCCAGTGCAAAGAGAGCAAAGTTCGCTATCGCTAGAATACACTGATCGCGGCTTTGGACCATAAATTTCGTTTGCCTTCTGTAGCGCCGCGCAGTTGGGTGAGGTATGGAGTTGTATCCGTCCTCCTGATCGACATGAGGCGGTCCAGACCTGTTGTTCGTCGTTAGTCATACAGTCTTCCCAAGTTGTTATTCAAATATTCACAACCCATCATATTATATTCTTCGGCTCTGGTGAATCACTAGACGGCGGCGACTTTTCGTGGAAGATAACGTCACTTGAGGCGTCCATTTGGAATGACCATGGCTGCAACCTCGAGGAATCTGCCGATGACGAAGCGATTAGCTGGTCTCAGGTAGGTGCTGAGACACTCCAACCCGGCGTAGTACGGCGTTCACCAGAGCCTATTCTTCCGATATACCTCGTTCTAGGGCTCCTCTAAGTCCCCTAGGTCGCCTTCTTAGATGGTTGCTTTAGATTGTGTTTGTGAGTAACTAGTGGCGACACTACGATGTTACAGCGGCAAAAATCATCTTAATGAGATAGTCAAACATATTTCCAAAAAATCCAATGCTCTGGCCTCTCAATTATGGGTGTCGGTGTGGCTACCTGGACCTCGTTCACAAACCACACCGACTCGCCTCGTGAAGTACCTCGGGGACAAGCCCCGAGGCCTCACCGTTTTGTCCATATCGTCCAGAATCGGACGGATGGACGCAGGCGAATGTAATTCCCCTCGACCTCCCCGAAATGGGTCAGCTGGAATTAACACCCGAACATTCGGTACGTCCGTGAGGGTCGGTCGCTCCACCACGAGCCGACAACACCCGTCTCACCGCGTCAAGGACGCGGATGAGTACGCTGAGTACAAAGCGCCGGAGCGCGGTGTCATGGCGAAGCAGGTTGCTCCGAACCACACGTCCCAACGCTGTTCTCGAACAGACTGTGGGTTCACGCATGAAGCAAACCGTGACGGCGAGCACTTCCACTGACAGAAGTGTGGTTACGAGGTCAACGCGGCGAAGAATATCGGGCACGGTACGCCCGGAAACAGAAACACAGACTCCGTTCCTCGCCCACGTCGGGGAGCGGAGACGCATCAGTAGACGTGCGTTTGAATGGTGGGATGTTGAACGGCAAGAGTCATCGGCAGATTGCTGGTGACTGATTGCCGGGAGTCCATATCAAAGCCCTCCCCTCAACGAGCGAGCCCCGTCTGGGGTGAGCGAAGTAGGGTAGAGTAGTTTACATGCCACGTAACAAATGGTGAAATGGATGATTGCTAGCTCAATTTAGACGCTCAATTCCGGTGAGTAAGAACGTTTATGTCATCAGACACTCTACTTATATTTGCAGGAAGCGTGTGACAGGAAGTTCCTGCGTGACTCGATTCGGCCCTCCGTTTTCTGATGTGATCTGTTCTACACCAGTAGTTTGCGCGCTGCATCGCCAGGCTCGAGTACGGCCCGATCCCGAGTGCACGTCGCGAGCCGACCACGGGGTCTCCGACATCTGAGTGTGTCGTGTACTGAAAAAGGGAACAACAGTTATTCGCTTGCCCGTGGGACTGCTTCTTGGCAGGGTGGCCGTCGGTTCTTACTACCCATTTCCCAGTGGCTTGCCGCCTTTTGACGAGTGTCGTCTCAGCGCTCGTAGGAGAGTAGTGGCGACGCTACTTTCACCGTTCTCGCCTACACAATCATGAATCGATATCGCTGGCACTGGTGGCCGATTTGAGTAGAAGTGTACACTATCCACTATGGTTGCCAAACAAATAGGGGAGAAATTGCCGAAAAGAATCATAGTAGACGCACAATCAAGCTTTGGTGTTACCCGTCTATAGCCAGCGACTTCCTCCCCACCCTACTCGCTCACCGCTGACGCGGTTCGCTCCTTGAGGACGGGGCATTAGCGCCTGATTTTCAGGTAAACGTGATGCGAGACGCATTCAGAACCGCACCTCTGCAGCAAAAAGAACAGCCAGACGCACGTCTGACGCTGTAGACTCTTCACAGCGTCAAACTCTATTATTTCGGAACCGGGTCACGTCGACATTAACCGGCAGTTCATCGAAGTCGTCATCTGCCCCCACAAGGAGAGTCGCGTCTGTCTCAGCAGCGAGTGCGACGGCATGAGCGTCCGCTATTGATATATGGCCGTCAGCCTTTACTTCAGCTGCAACACGCCAGTTAGCCGGCTCGATCTGTAGCCCCCATCGTTCGAGCGCCCGGATGTCACGATCGGCGGTCCGGAGCGAGTCTGCGGTTGGTTTGTCGTCGACCCCCTCGAAGCGCGCAACGAGATAGAATACTTCGGCAGCGTTCGTCTCGGTTAGCAGACCGCTGAGAGCACCATTCCGGACACCCGTAAGGTACTCTGCAACGACATCCTTTCCGGGTTCATCGTACAGATACGCGATAATCGCCTCAGTGTCAAACACGCATCTATCAGTCATTCCTCATCAGTGTCCGCCGGTCGGAGGCGGTCAGCCCGCTCTTGCTCGCGCTGGCGTTCCTTGCGCTTCGTCTCCCGGACTTTTCCGAGAATCTCGCCGGGCTCACGGTCGGCGCTTGCGTGGATCCCTTCTAATTCCTCGAGTGAAGGAACTGGTTCGACGACGATGCGCTCGCCTTCCTCGTAGATGAATACCTCTCCAGGGGAATCGATTCCGTACTTTTCTCGTAATGCCTTTGGAATTGTCGCCTGTCCTTTTTGTGAGACACGAACGATTTCTGGCTCTCGAGTACTACTCAACATTCTATGTTGTACTACGCGATCGAAGTACTACTATCTACCGGCCGCTATGAATCGTGATAAGCATACTGGCGACTCATCGACTGGTCACTGATCAGTGAGTCCGAACAACCGCCAATCTTCCAACTACCGTGGGATCAGATGACTATAGATTTGGTCCGTGGCTTGCCTATTCGCATGACGGAGTCGGAGTTGTACGTACTCGAGCCGACCACCGTCGATCTAGTTGACATCCTCCTCCGCTTTCGGGCGGAGGAATCCCGAGCGATAGGATATAATCTAGTTACTCCTATGTTACCTGATCTATATATGCGTCTGAACTAAACCCTTAATTGATGTCTTCCGAAAACATCCACGATGAACAGGGTCCAACTACGAATCATCAATCAGGAGAGAACGTATTTGCTCTACTTGGCCCCTATGTAAGGCCGTATGAAAAACATATTTATTGTTTATTTCGTATTCTTGTTGGGTTCTTATTTATGCAGCATGGTGGGCAAAAACTATTTGGTCTCTTTGGTGGTGTAGATGGTACTGGAAGCACAGCACCACTACTCAGCATGTATGGTGTTGCTGGCATGATTGAGCTAATTGGTGGCCTCCTTCTCGTTATTGGCGTGCTGACTCGACTCGTCGCGCTTATCGCGGCTGGACAGATGATTGTTGCTCAGTTTATCGCTCATCTTCCAGAAGGAGTTATTCCAATTCAGAATGGTGGCGAACTCGGTTTACTCTATATTGCAGCGTTCCTTATTCTCTTTCTGTATGGTAGCGGACAATACAGTCTTGAACGTCTAGTTTTCGATCGCGAACTCGTTTAGCTGTTATTGAGGGCGCTAAGCCCCCTTCCTCAGCGGTTACCGGCGGCGTGAGCAGTGAATGGATAGCGCTCGTACGTCTTCTTTTCGTGTGAAGCGGTCCCCTCCCTACCCCAGCGGTCGAAGAGAGCAGGGAGATACTCCCCACGCTTCCGGCGTTGTTCAAACGTGGATCGAAACGGCTACACCGTTTCGTCATCACGAAAGACCGGAGGTCTTTCGAACGACGACAACAAGCGTGTATCGTCGGTTGTGGCCGAATGTCGATTCGAGAAGAGTGGGACGTCCCGAACCACCCGTCAAGGGAAGTCGCCTACGGAGTCTGGAACCGCTGTGGGATCTGTTCCTTCAAGTTCCGATACAGAAACAGGAGGTTCCGTTCTCAACAAGCGAGGGCTGGATAGGCCCGTGTGCGGTTAGAGCAGAGTAGTTCACTGCGATCGGCAAGCCAAACTTTGGCCCCCTCACGGGTGAGTGCGCAGGCGACAGCACTGCCGATCGGCCCGCCTGCGCCGTAGATCACCACGACCTTGCCATCCAGCATCACGTCAATCCCCTCCTCTGGGGCAAAGAACGCTCCTGTGATGTCTTGATCGGCAATCGGATCGTCAACCTCGTCGCATCGGTTTCGATTATGCTACGCTTCTTGGACGACATCCCCGAGGTTCGACAGGGAGTCGTTCCAGCCCTCGTTAGCATCGCTTGGGGGAATGGCCTCAGGGATTCCTTCCTGTCGGACGGTGATCTCGGTTCCGTCAGGTACCTCCTCGAAGATGGTCGTCACCGTCATCTCTCCAGCCATCTCCGGAGCGTCGGTTTCGAACGATTCGGTGTAGACGATGCGTTCACCAGGAACCAACTCCCGGTAGGTTCCGCTGAAGGTCGAACCGTACTCGGTGAGCTCCTCGGTCTCTCCCGTAAACGTGGCACGGAACGTCCCGCCCTCCTCGGGCTCCAAGTGGTGAACCTCGGCGCTGAAACCAGTCGGTGGGAGCCACTGGGCGAGTTCGTCGGGATTGAGAAACGCCTCGTAGACACGTTTGGGCGACGCCTCTATCACACGGCTTACGGTCATACTCCGTGAATTATTCTGTTCGCGGTTCATCGTGGGATTTCCTTCGCTGTCGTTGTCGGTCATTCTTCGTCTTCCTCTAGATGGTCGGCCAGCGCGTCGAAGCGGTCCTCCCAGAGTACACGGTACCGGGTCAGCCATCCGAACGCTTCACTCAGTGGCGCGGCGGCGAGGTGACATCGTCGCACCCGGCCGTCCTCCTCGACGTTGAGGAGGCCCGCATCCTCTAGCACGCGTAGGTGCTTGGAGACCGCTGCTAGCGATACGTCGTGGGGTTCGGCCAGCTCACTGACGCTCTCGGGTCCATCGGCGAGCTGTTCGAGGATTTCTCGACGGATTGGGTGGCCCAGTGCTTTGAAGATCGCGTCGAGATCCACGTCGTCCGGCTGTTGTTCAACCATCCGGTTAAGCGTATGACTTGCCAGGTATTAAACCTTCTAGTTAAATTATTGACCATCGATCGATTTCCGCATCAAGGATACAGTGTATGCACCCAGAGGCGTTTGAGACGCCGCTTGACGCCCTCGTCGAGCGGCTCGGTCCGAAGCCCTAAGATACCGTCGTCGATCATGTTTTGAAGCATCCCGCCGAAGGCTGGCTAGGTGTTAGACATATCCGCCGTACGTCGGCAGGACGCATTGACTTTTCCGGAGCTTTGCATAAGAGCGACCGCGGAGCACACTCTAGAGTACCAGCTCGAGTTCACGCAATACTCAAGAACGATTACACCTCCGGGAAGAATCGACCGTGAAAGCCGAACGGAACGGCGTGTGGCAGGGGTGCACGCGCTCTCTCGACTAACGTTTCCGCATCGAACACAAGCAGCATCGATCGCTCCCGTCGGGTGTCCAGCGCCGTCGCGATCACGACGCCGTCATCCGCCGCGGTCCCGCCTGGACGCTGAACCATCCGCGGCTCTTCGACGTAGACGCCCCGTTCCCACCATTCCATCGCGGTTCCTCGTTCGACGTCGAGTTTGACTAGTCCGTTCGCGCCCTTCCTGTCGGTCGCCTGTGCATACGTGTACCGATACCGTTGGCCCCGAACCGGTTTCGGAACCGTTGGGAGCTCCATCCCGCCGTCGTACCGCTCGAAGCGTCGGACGCGTCCCTCGTCGGGATGGAGTCGAAATCTAACGAACTGACCGTCGGGAGCCGCGGCGAAGGCGTCCTCCGAAAGGGCGTCGAAGGTGAGCGCCCGAACGATCTCATCGTCGTCGAACGCGACGAGATCGAGAACCAGCTCCTCGTTATCCTCGTAGGCATTGACGTGGTGGAAGGTGAAAAACGGCGGCGTTTCCAGTGTCCCGACGAGCGTTTCGGCGTCCCGATCGACGACGATGAACCTGCTTGCGGCCCCTTCGTCGTACTCGAGAAGATCGAGGAATCCCTCGTTCCACGGAGCCAGTGCCTTCACCATCGCGATCCGGAGCGGCGTCTCCACGATGACAATATGTGAGTCGGTGATCGAACAGTCGTGGACGTATCCGGGGCCGGCGGCCGGTACGGTAGCGACGTGGATTCGGCCGGCACGCCCGGGTGGGATCCGGTAGAAGTGATACTTTGGAGAGCGCCCGAACTCCGTACTATAGCCGATCGTTTCCTCGCGATTGGGATCGACCTGGAGGTGGGCTGTCGCCAGATGCTCCGGAACGTTGTCGCGCCAGCGAAACTCGCCGCGGGTCTCGAGCGTTACTGGATCGAACGCGATCCGCCGTGGTGCCTCGGTGAGCGCGACGAAGTGCTCGCCGAGTTGGGCGACGTGGACGTTCGCGTTGTCCGTCGGTTCGGGCGGCCCGAGCGACCGGAGCCACCGCAGGGTCCGACGGAACGAATCGCTGGCGGTTGCGAACTCCGTGGCACCGTGGCCGGAGTCAGCGGCCGCGTACGCGTCGGTCCGTAGGAACCGATTCGTATATGAAACGGTGCCGTCCGCGAACCCGTAGCGGCGGAGCATCGCCAGACCGTCGAACCAGTGGGTTGCACGCTCGCCGCCAAACTCGAACCGTCCCGGTCCGTTCCGGATCAATGCCCCGGAGAGCCACGGCGGAACGGTCCCATCGATCGGTAGCTGTCGGTCGGCGTACTCGGTGTCGACCGTTCGAAACCCGAGTTCGTAGGCGCAATCGGTTGCGTTCGACATACAGTTACATGGTGTAGACGGACGATCAATCCGTGGGAAGCGGCACCGACCGGGGAAGATAGATTCACGGAGCTGTAAGTTACCCAGGACTGAAGTCGTGGGCTTGCCCCCGCGAGGGGTTTCGGCCCACGCTTCGTCCGCCGTCACGGGCGAGTTGTACGGCAGAAGGTCAGTCACACGGAGGGGTTTCCTGCGTGGTTTTCCGACCTGTGGTCTGCGTCCGAATCTGCCTCACACCGCGTTAATTATCGGTGGACTCTCACCGCTTCATGGTCGGGTAATTCGACCAGAGGGGCGCTGTATCATCCGTCCCCGACTTCAGGGCCTACCTACGGAGGCCCCTCCACGGCCGACACATTTGGCCGACCGAGAGTGGAACCTAATCATGGTTCCGGTGACGCTTAATGGTAGCGGTGGCGAAACCAGCCGTGCTACCGGCGGTGGGATCAGAGAGGCTGTCGGATTCCTCCCACGACTACAGTCGTGGGCTTCCTCCTCGAATCATGTGAGCCGACCGGCCACTCCGGATTAGGGTGGGACAAGATACCGTCCTCGAGATTTGTTGAACCTGAACGGCGATTTCTATGTCTCCATCGATTCGATGGCAGAACGGGAGTCCACCGACAAGCCCACCCCTTTACAGTAGTTGCTGATTCGATCAGGAAGACCGCGAAGGCTGGAGGAGCGTACCGGTTCTGACTTCGTGAAGA
>NZ_JAAVUO010000060.1:0-14035 GCF_012163165.1 Natronococcus sp. JC468 | reverse complement strand
TCGACAGACGCTCATCTCGATCCGATCAAACGCCTTACACAGCGTGGAAGGCGCGGGGAGATCGGCCTCGTCAAGGCCGATCTCCCCTGTTATTTGCGGCATCTCCTTCAACAGATCGATTGTCATCCGGTAGGACGTATCGAGATAAATCCGGAGACAATGCAGCGAAACGAGGGCATAGTCGGCGAATCCGCCGCCGCCCTGCGGGGCGGCGGATTCGCCTCGTTCACCCGTAACTCTTTGTGCAATCGAGACGCAACGCTCGGTGAAGCGGGAGATTTTCGTCATGGACAACCGAAGTCTCCCCGCTTCAACTCCTTCGATTTACTGACCTCCCCCGACACCGTCTAGTGATTCAACGCAGCCCTCTAAAGACACGAATAGCTGTTCAGTTTCCAACCGAGACGTCCGAGAGCGTTACAGAGATGTTCTCGAGTCGGATATCGATGCTGCAGATCTCGTATGTGGTATCGTTGAGGCTGATGGTCACACCATCGCTCTGGAACGACGCCGAATCAATCTCGTAGGTTCGTTCATCGATTTCGTACGACGGGAGGCCCTCACCCGATACATCAACGTTCTCGATCGTGAACTCTTCGTCCGCGATCGTGACGTCGATGCTGCCGATCTGAGTTGCGTCGGTGGTGTCACCGGCGGCCACGCCGACCGAGGCCATCCCAATTGTGAAGATGAGTACGAGACCGATAATGCCAAGACGTGTTACTTTATGCATTTCAATTGTAGTATACGTGCCCATTGAAATTATAGTGCGCGGTTCGGTCAAGAGGGTATCGAAGCATGTCTAACGGTCAGTCCGTCATTACTCTATTGAGACGGACGAGTATGCAACGTATCGTGTCTCAGTCACCATTGACTACCTCCCGCGCCTCGAGTCGCGGGAATCTCACTATGGGATTTCTGGCCGAGCGATTCAACCCTACGGTTTCAAGACGCATACGTTCCAAGCATCGCCTGCTGGGCTTCAGCATCGGTTTGGATGTCTTACAGGCCGGTCAAACGGGCTACCTTCCTCAGCTAAATCATCGCCATCCGTGTATTCTCTTGAATGACTCTCTCCGCTGAGGTAGCTGTCTACAATATTGAGCGCGGCATTGATGTCCGCGTGGTACTCCGATACCGACACACCCTGTTGAAACACTTGAACGTCGCTTGGTCGGGGCGGTCGCCCGAGGTGTCCGCCAGTAGACCCGTTCGGGGATCACAACGGTAATCTCGTGTCGCCGAGCGAACCGCTCGAGAGCATTGTACTTGGGATTCTGTTGGCGACCACATGCGATCAAGAAGCCCGAATCAGCAATCCACGCTACGGAGTCCGATGAGTAGTCGTCATCTCTATTCATCGAACTCACTCAGGCTGGTTCTCAGCCGGCAGATGCTCATGTGCGTCTTGTAGGCGCTCGAAATACAGATCAACCTCCTGCATGTCGAGAACCACATCACGGAGTGCCTGCAGGATGGCGATTCCAAATGCTGGCTGGACTCCTAACTCGCAGGCAGAGACACGCTCACCCATTCCATGATCGACGTACGGAATCGCGTACGTCAGTGCAGCAGCAAGTTTCCCGAGCCCATATTTCTCGATTACGAGGGCCAGATCTTGATCCCGCGAAGAACGTCCAACGGCTTCGATAAGTGTCGCGGTAATAGTATACTCAGCATCATCCAGATTTGCGGTCAACAGAACTTGTCCAGAACTATCTTTTGAATCCTAACTATAATGCTTGTACGAGTATCACATGGTACACACCATCTCTACGAAGATGATAAGACGCTTGTGAAAATGTTTTCCAGTCATTTGATAGATATTCTAAAATAAAACATAACAACTGGTGAGTCCAGAGACTTATCCTGCTAGGGACAATCACACAATACACGGGGTAACCGCGACACAGAGGTGAACCCCTATGAGCAACAAGGATGGAAACGAGCGGGGAGATAGCGAGCGGGAGACATCCGGACATAATCGCCAACAAACCGACCCCTCCCTTGCAAGAGCTATCGAGAGTTCACTACAAGCAGGATTGCGATCATTGTCAGAGGGATTAGAAAATCTGGTTGGAGAAGACGCGAAGCGCTCCTCGAGAGGCCCTCCTCGATCACGACCACCTGCGCAGAGAACGCAGGCAAATCAAAAGCAACGGACAGACAGTTCGGAGCGAAAACAAGCGCGCAAATCGGAGTCCACAGACTGTTTGATCGATACTCGTCTTGACAACGGCGAGTTCGTTGTTGTCGCTGACCTGCCTGGAGCAACCAAAGATGATCTCACGGCTGGAATCAATCCAAGCACGAACGAACTCATTATCAAGGAAACAGACACTACGGTTGGACGAGTAGAGCTTCCCTGGACCTCGTCTGAAATGCGAAAAGCGTGGTTCAAGAACGGTGTCCTCGAAGTCTACGTACAGTCAGACGACACCGAATCGTCCGAGAAATCCACTTCCTAGAGAATCGGGTTCTCCTTCAGCCGTATATTTGGGTCTACTGTTCGGCAACTAGACTGACTGGAACAACAAGTTACATTTTTGAAATAAGGTGGAACGGGAATTGAGTCACTGGCGTATGGAGGTGATTCCTCTTAGTCAATGCTCACTGACGGACTGCTGTATGTGCGCTCAATTCACAAGCGACGATGAAGTCGATTAGAGCGGTTGTGAGAATTCTGAGCAGATCGTTGTCAGCCTTCAGAACAGAGACCGGATTGTAATCACCGCGGACCACAACGACACGAACGCATCGATCCATGAACGATGAATACAGCACCCGAATGGCGGAGATTCTGGACCAAGCGAGCGACGAAAGTGGGACGTTACTGACATCGGAGGAGACGGCAGATGACGCCGGACGCAGCCTCATTCAGGTCGCGAGGGAAGCTGACGAGTTCGTCGCGTCCTCAGAGCCGATGGAATTGCTCGAGGCTGCTGGTCTCGAGACGCTCCCGGACGGATCGGAGGCCGAGTCCGTTTCCGAGGCGGTCGCAAAGGGCGATCCCAAACGCGTCGAGGATCTTCATCGGCTGCTGTGTCTCGCGAAACTCGGCGATCGATCGGACGAGGAGCAACTCGAGGACGCAACCGGCGGGATCCGTGAGACAATCCGACAGGCACAGTCGGAAACTGCCGAATATGACACGGAAACTGCCGAATATGACACCCGAGTGGCGGAGATTCTGGACCAAGCGAGCGACGAAAGTGGGACGTTGCTAACACCGGAGGGGACGGCAGATGACGCCGGACACAACCTGATCGAAGTCGCGAGGGAGGCTGACGAACTCGTTGCATCCTCGGGGCCGATGGAATTGCTCGAGGCTGCTGGTCTCAGGACACTGCCGGACGGATCGGAGGCCGAATCCGTTTCCGAGGCGATTGCGAAGGGCGATCCTGAACGCGTCGAGGATCTCCATCGATTGTTGCGCCTCGCGAAGCTTGGCGACCGATCAGACGAGGAAACACTCGAAGACGCGACCGTCAAGATTCGAGAGGCAATTCAGCAGGCTCAGTCGGCAACGGACGAGACGATGACGGAAGACACTGACCAGGACGATACCTCTGACCAAGATGGAACTGAACAGAAGGCGACAGCTGACGACGAGAGCGAAGCAGAGGCCAGGGAAGGCAACGGCGAGGAGGTCGATGATCTCGAGGACCGTCTCCGTGCGGCGTTGAGCTCGCCATTCGAGACGTTTGGCGACGAGATCGGCGACATCCAAGAGCAAATCGAGGAGGCGGCCATAGGCCACGAGGACGTGACGGACGAAGTGGAAGAAACCGACGACGAAAGTGACGATAGCGATGAAGACGATAGCGGGCTCCTCGGGCTGGGCGACAGCGGTGACGGCGGGTTCGGCTCGAGCGATTCGTCTCGTCTCTCGACAATGGCACCGCCGCCGTCAGAACGAGCGGACATGCATGCCGTCAAGCGCTACTCGACGATGCCGAAGCGAAACAAGTAACAACGATGTCAGTCCCCAGACAGGGGCCGTCACAATTGACATCCTCTCACGACCAAAGTCGTAGGCATTCCCCCCCTACTATTGTGTATTTTTCTTAACAGGGTCGTCAGAAATTCCAAACTGAAGGATCGACCGTTCATCGTCCTCTTCTGTCGCATCCGAAACGAACAGCAGTGTGTCCTCACGGAGTGTTTGCACTCGGGTCTGAGATCCATCGATTCGTCACTGGCCGTTCATCAAGGATGATACAGACGTACTCGGCCATTTCACTAATCGCCTCGACCGTCAACACCTTGTTTTACCCTCCTATTTTAGAAATTAAATCTTATAATTATCAGAGAGTTCGTCGTTATTATTCCGAAAAGTGGGATCAGCTGAGTCGTTCAGCCGTCAACTCGTCGGTCTCCGCGTTTCCGTCGGCGTCGGGTGATCCCCGGTACGTGTTGATCCCGAGCATGGTGTTCATCGGGCATTTCTGTGTGACCGCCGTGACCGTTAGCACCGCGCCAACGAAGATTAGGAGGGCAGCGAAGATCGTTCCGATCATACCGGCAGCGATCGTGACCACTCCGGCAAGTCCGGCGAGTCCGACGACGACCAGCACTGGCCCAACAACGGATCGCAATCCGCGGTCGTATCCGCCAACATTTTTATCCATGGATAGTGTCACCGATGCATTATAGGCTCTCAGCGGACATATGGTATGAAGATTGTTCACCTCTGCAATATGAACTTACCCTCTCCTCTTAGACACAACCACGATCTTAATCCTGACCGGAAATTGATATCCTCCTGCAGCTAAAGATACAGAAACCCTGGGTGATGGGAACTTCAGGTTCGCAACCATGACTCCACCATTTCACGGGAACTCGTTTACTAGTTCCGGGATCGGAGAATGTTTCTCCGAAGCCGGGGCAAATAGTGAGCTAAATTAGCTGTTGTTACAATCCCTACAAGCTCATTGGTATCCACGACTGGGAGGTGTTGGATTGAATGCTCTCTCATCAGTGTGGCCGCTTCACGAATCGATTTGTCGCTCGTGACTGTGACGACCGGTGTCGACATAAACGAACCCACGGTGATAGACGAGAGATCTGCATCAACAGTGACCTGGTGCATAATGTCGGATTTAGTAACAATTCCCAGAATATCTTTTGTCTCTGGGGAAGTCACGACTACGGATCCGATATTGTCTGCCGCGAACATTCTCGCAATGGCACTAGCCGTCGTGTCTTCGGTGGTAGTTCGCACAGCTTGTGTCATTACGGATGCTATGGTTTGTTCTATCATGGTAAGGCTACAACGTAGAAGCGGTTAACTCTTGCTCGAGAGTCGTAGAAAGGGAAATTCAGCCGCTTACGGATGTACTGTTCTGACCGTCGAATTCTCAAATATTTCGATCGCCCGATTTGAGGACACTGTCTGGTTCTGTACCTCCTTGATCGGCGTCTTTCCATCGAGAGCTTGATACGGTCTCTGTTGGCTGTAGTAATGCATAAACTATTCAAGCCACTCGCGGACGCTCGACCGACTACCTACCCACGAATTATGGAAGCGGTCGATACGCATTTTGAGCGTGTGAAACCACTTTTCGATGAGGTTTCGGTCGGTATAGTTGACCCGACCGCTCAATCCTAATCGAGCAAGGGCAGTCCGGTAGCCGAATTGATCAACGAGAAACTCAGCATCCGAGTGATCGTGTTTCTCGGTGAGTCGATGGAGAAACGCAGCCGCCGAATCGGTGCCATGTCGCTCAAATAACGCAACATCGAGAATCAACTTTGTCTCGGTGTCTATTGCAGCGTACAACCAAGACTATTCGCTATTAATCTTGACAGCGGTTTCGTCAACAGCGACCCGCTTCGGCTGCGCCTCAGGCGGGTCGCGTCCGCTGTCAGCTAGCCGATGAACCCAGTTCCAAACCGCTCCGTGAGAGCGCTGAATGCCTAATTCCGCTAAAATCGTTGTTGTCTCCCGAAGTGAACAACCGGTCTGATGGAGGCGGACGACAAACGCCCTGACGGGCGTCGCCGTCCGCTCATTCTCCTAAAATTCTTCAAAATCCGGTTCATAGCTCTCGCTGAGCAGGTCTGCAAGCATCTAACCAATTCACTCAACGACCTGTTCACTTCTCAAATTGACTCAACCAGATAGTGCCATGAATATTAAACTATTGGTGCTAGTTTGATGAGTTCCTACGGAAATGTAGAGGTTGTACTGACTCGTTCCCACGAATTCGAACACGAACTATGTCCCAGCGAACCCGCGTCATTGTTGCTTTCGGCATTGTCGTCCTCCTGAGCGTATCACTCGGAGCCCAAGCTGTCATGATCGACCAGGAACCGAGAGTCATAGACAAGGACCAGTCGTACCCTGGAAACACGCTCGTTGGCGTTCACTCATATAACGATAATGGACGGATTGTCGAACTCACACCCGATGGCGAGGTTGCCTGGGAATGGTCAGTGCCGGACTCACGAGTGTTCGCTGTCGAGCAACTCAACGAGGAAACCGTCCTCGCGGCTGTCGCCGTTAAGACCCCCGCTGAAGACTGCGATGAGGAGTATCTCGAATACGAGAACGAAGACGACCACTGTGTCCATAATCGTGTCATCGAGATCGATAAGGGGGCGAACGAAGTCGTCTGGGAGTACGACTGGTACGACGAGTTTATCGCCAATCATGAGGTTCATGACGTTGAGCGCCTCGACAACGGCGAGACAGCGATCGCTGACATGGGTGACGATCGCGCGTTCACCGTTGACCGCGATGGTGAGATTACCTGGGAGTGGCACGCCGAGGATCACTTGACACCCGGAACGCCGTTTTACGAGGAATACGGCGGACCGGAAAAAGACGGAGAACACGACGACTGGACACACATGAATGACATAGACTATCTGGACAATGGAAACTTCCAGATGAGCATCCGTAACTTCGACGTGATGATCGAAGTCGATCCAGAAACAGACGAAATCGTAAATGTCGTCGGCGAGCCGGGGAACCACAGCATATTGGAGGAACAACACAATCCGCACCACATCGAAGACGAAGGGACGATGGTCGTTGCTGACAGCATGAATAATCGCGTCGTCGAACTCGATGTCGAGTCCCAAGAACACATTTGGCGTTACACCGGTCCCGCGACCGACCCTCTCCAGTGGCCCCGAGACGCCGACCGTTTGCCCAATGGAAACACGCTCATCACGGATTCCCGGAACAACCGTGTGCTCGAGGTCAGTCCCGATGGTGAGATTGTCTGGCAGTTTGATGACCGCGGCGGTAACGTCATTCCCCTTCCGTACGAGGCCGACCGCATTGATGTCGGCGAAGGGTCGGACGCCCCATCGGGGTACGAATTGACAGCGCTCGATGACGAACTTGGTCCCGTCGAATCGCTGATTCGATGGGGAGAAGCTATGGCCCAGTATATTTTGCCGACGTGGATGCACCTCCCGCAGATACTACACCTCGTCGGAATTGTCCTCGGTACGCTGTGGCTCTGTGCAGAAGGTCTCGTCGTAGGTTGGCGTCAGATTGAGATCGGTTGGTGACATGCTTCCACGACTTTATGCCGGGGACGACGTCGTGTCCTCATTCGTTTTCTGTTAATCGTGTCCCCTTGTACGTGAGAAACACCGCGGTACCGAGTGCCGCAGCGTACCAGAGCGTCCCCACGCGAACGATCATCGTGGCAGCCGCCGCGACGGCTTCAGAGTAGCCGAACGAGACGAGCACGCCGATCATCGACGCCTCCGTCGCTGCGAGGCCGCCGGGAAGCATCGACACCGCGCCGACGACCGATCCGAGTCCGAAAACGAACAGGCTGACCACGACGCTCGCTTCGACGCCAAACCCGTCGAGGACAACCCAGAGCGCGAGTCCCTCTAATCCCCACGCGACGAGACTCAACAGCGTCGAGATTACCAGCGGACGCAACCGGAAGAGCCGATACGCACTCTCGTAAAACCGCTCGAGATCGGTTGCGTACTGCCCAACCACCGGAACCGATTCAAGTCCACCTAGGATCGCCAGGGAGGCTCGCCGCCACTGGAGCAGGCCAATTCCGATAACGATGGTTCCGAGGGTGATGACAACCGGCAGTGACGAGTGGCTGTAGAACACGAGCCCGAGCGCGGCCATGGCGCTCAGCGCGATGAGATCGGTAATACGTTCGGCACCGACAACGGAGGTGGTCTTGCTTGCGGGGACGCCGCGTTTGTCCCGGAGAAACCACGCTTTCCAGACTTCGCCGGCTTTCCCCGGCGTAACAACCATCATCAAGCCACTAAAGAAGGTGAGCGCGCTCGCGTCAACCGGCACGTCGATCTCGAGACAGTAGAGATAGTAGTGCCATTTGGCGAACCGGAAACCGTAGCCAACGGTTGTGAGACCGACGACGATGGCGAACGTCTCCCATTCCACCGTCGCGAGCGTACGCATCAAGGTACCGACGTCCGCATAGACGGCGAGTCCGAGGAAGACAACGACCGAAAGCAGCGCCGTCAACCAGACGCCGTGGCTCCGAACGACCGTTCGACTGCGGTCGACGACGGTTTCGCCGCTCATCGTCTTAACGGCTGGTCCGACGTGAGGGCCGCGATCGCCCGACTCGATAGCGTGTGGGCCTCGTGAAGTTTGGTTGCGATGTGACCTGAGAGATACCGTCCGCGGCCGCTCGGTCTGACGCGTCCGTCGCGTATGGCGTCCGCAAGCGTTCCGTCGCCCTCAACGACGGTGTGTGCACGGCCGACCTCCATCGGGAAGTGCGCGTCGCTTCCACCGGTCGTCGGCAGGTCATAGGCAGTTGCGAACGCCGTCGCGCGCTCGTTAAACCGGCGGCGGACGCACCGCGAGTTGATCGCCTCGACGCCATCGACGGCGTTGGCGAGGGCCGCGAGATCGGTCTCGTAGTACTGCCGCAGCGTGTCGAACGGGTGCGAGACGACGGCCACACCGCCCTGATCGTGGATGTGCTCGATCACCGTCAGCGGGTCGGCCTGCGGCGGTGGTTCGGACACGTCGAGCGCCAGGAGGTGGCCCTCGGTCGTCGTCACCTCGACCGCGGAGATCACGTCGAGAGTGTCCGGCGCAGTCTCTCGAACGACTTCGACGTTAGCGACCGTATCGTGGTCGGTGACGGCGATTCCGTCGAGCTCGGCGTCGACTGCCGCCGTGGCGACGCGCTCGGGCGACGTACTCGAGCAGGGCGAGGCGTTCGTGTGTACCTGAAGATCGTATCGGCGTGTCATGGTGATCTCGGTGCGGAACGAGATAAGGTGGTCACGCGATCATCTCGATGAGACGAACCGGAAACTGATAAAGGATCGCGATAACGACGAGTCCCCAGATGACGAGGTTGACGAGAAACGGACGGTCGCTGAAGAGAAACTTTGGATCACCGCCCAGTTGCTGAGTGTGGATGAGGAAGTGGTAGCGGAAGCCCGCGAAAACGGCAAACGGAAGCGTAGCCATCATCCGCATATCGCCACCATAGAACGTGTAGAGCGAGTACGAGACGATCAATGCCGAGAGAGTGATGATGAGAAACTGATCGAGCATCTCATCGGTGTACTTGCCGAGGACAGGACGCGATGCAGACGGATCATTGCTGACTGCCATCTCGTGGCGGCGCTTACCGAACGCGAGCATTAGCGCTCCAAGAAACGTACAGACGACGAGCCAGGGACTTAGGTAGACGTCAATCGCGACAACGCCAGCAATGGCTCGCAAGACAAACCCGATGGCGATAACCATCACGTCAACGATGACTATCTCCTTCATAATCGAGGAGTAGAGTGCATTCTGAGCGAGATACGTGAGCACAACGAGGAGAAACAGCGGACCGAGGTACCACGAGATAGCGAGACCACCAACGAAGAGCAGGAACGCGAACACGATTGCCACGGGTATCGATACCTGTCCACTGGCGATCGGGCGATGTTTCTTTCGTGGATGGTTACGGTCCTCTTCGATATCGAGGATGTCGTTGCCGATATACGTCGCACCCGCGATAGCGCAGAAGGTGAGGATTCCAAGCATGACGTTCGTGACGGCAGCCGAATTGAACAGGTTCTCGGAGAAGATGAGCCCCAAGATCAGAATGCTTTGCTTGTACCACTGCCAAGGACGGATCTCCTTTGCCAATCCGGAGACGGTCCCTACGAACCGGTTCTGGTTAGCGTAGACACGGGACATTTGTCTATCCCTCCTGCCACACAGGGCAGTAAAAAGATCCAGCTTACTTTCACTGATTTGCGCCGATTAGTTTGTCTTAAATAGTAACGAGGCTTTGAGCCGATCACTCAAACTGAAGTGGCAACACTAGTTACACGGTTGTAACGTTTCGATAATCAAAACCGAAAGCTGGTGTGCGATGCCTGCCTTTCGAACATGAAGTAGTCACCGGACGCGCTGGGCTGATTAGTGGACTCGAACAAACGACAAGGGGTTTCGCAAGCAGAAACAGATCGGAAGACCGTTGCGGTGGAAACCACTACTCAACTCGCAATCGAATACGCCGGTTTCACGATACCAAGTGAGGAATTGCCATTCGCTCGATGTTCGCTCAATCGTGCTACTGCCCACCAATTTTACAAATGGAAGAAGTCTACGAACAGTATAGAACACGATACATGCCGATACACTATTGAGGTCCCATATAGACGTCCCGTTTGATACCAGAATGAGCAATAGTGAACGCAACAGCGACGACTCGATCGACTCAGTTCTCGTCACAGGCGGAACCGGATTCCTCGGATTGCACACATGTCAATACTTCCGCGATCAAGGGTGGGACGTCACGGCGTTCGACCTCCAACCGTTCGACAAGGAAGATGACACAGGTGGCATTTCCTTCATCAAGGGTGATGTCAGAAACGAGGCAGCCGTAGCCAACGCACTCGAAGAGAGCGGCGCCACCAGTGTCGTACACACGGCGGCCGCACTCCCGTTGTGGGATGCCGACCGTATCCGCGAAACAACGATCGACGGGACGCGGAACGTGCTCTGGGCGGCGAAAGAACGCGACGTCAAGCGGGTCTGTTATATCTCCTCGACGGCGGTGTATGGGACTCATGACGAACATCCAATCACCGAAGAATCGCCTCTAGATGGAGTCGGTCCCTACGGTGAGGCCAAGATCGAGGCCGAAAAGATCTGCCAGGATTTCCGCCGAATGGGGATGTACGTCCCGATTCTCCGTCCGAAAACGTTCATCGGCCCACAGCGACTCGGTGTGTTTCAGGTGCTGTTCGACTGGATCGAGGACGGCGCGAACGTCCCGCTTGTCGGCTGGGGAAACAACCGCTACCAGCTGTTGCACGTCCACGATCTGGTCACCGCTATCGAACTGATGCTCACCGGTGACGAGGAGGCGAAAAATGACACGTTCAACGTCGGCACCGACGAGTTCGGCACGATGAAGGAGGACTTCCAGGCGCCCATCGATTACGCTGAGACGGGTAAACGCACCATCGGGACTCCCGCCTTCCTCACGGTTGCTGTCCTCCGCGTCCTTGAACGGCTGAATCTGTCCCCGCTGTACCCGTGGGTCTACGAGACGGCCCATGAGGACTCCTACGTCTCCGTCGAGAAGCTGAAGGGACTCGGATGGGAGCCTGAGTACTCGAATCGGGAGGCGCTTGTAGAGACCTACGAGTGGTATCTAGAGAATTACGAGGCTGACGAAGCGGTCGACGAGACGGGGCTCGATCACCGCGTCGCATGGGACCAAGGCGCCCTTGCCATCGCAAAGAAGGTCTCACAACGTATTTGACCTCCTTCACAGCCTGAAGACCGTTGAATCCGACCATCGGGTTTCCGCCGGGTGTGGCGTTCGAGGTTCTAACCCGAACTCACGGGGAACCGGCAACACACCGGGAGAACTCTCGTTTCCTCCCCTGTATAGGGCTGTGGCCCGATCAATGAGGTCCCGTCGCATACCATGTCATCGCTGTGTGACGAACAGTCCGCGTTCGTCTACCCCTTGTCTGTTCGGGGACGGCATCTCACGGTATTCGTAGCACTCCATGCTATGCAGGGCCACAGAGAAACGATTACGATCGAAATCCGGCTCGGTCACCGACAGTAGATGGTGCGCCAGGCCTACTACTTGACTTCCGCCTGAAGACGGAGGTATGTGCTTGCTCTCTTTATCAGGCGATACAATAACATGCTTCCCGATAGTCAAAGTCCACAGACAGTGTAATCCCCCCTCCCTATGTCAGTAAGATCACGTTTTCAGATCCGCGATAGTTGGCTCGTCGTCCTCAGTCCGATCGTCGCTCTTCTGTTCGTCAAAGGATTCGCCGAATACCTCCTGACCGAATGGCCGGCAATCGCTACCGATCCAGCGTTCTTCCAGCACACGGGCTGGTATATTCTTCAGGGCGGTGTCCCATATGTCGACGTCTGGGACGTGAATCCACCCGTTCCGTTCGGCATCGCAGCCGTTCTCGCCGCCGTCTCCGGCGGAGATATGCTCGTCTTGCACGCACTGAGCTCGGCACTCACGACACTTGTCGGCGCCGTGAGCGTCATACTCGTCGGCTGGGTAGCAAAACTCGTGACTGGAGAGGATGCGGCGGCGATCGCCGCCGGTCTTACAATGCTCGTCGTGCCAGAAGTCTTCCTTCTCTCTCCGGAGGGGATCCGAGCGCAGTTTTACGCGCTGTTCTTTGGTACTCTCGCGCTTGCGCTCATCCTCCGTGACCGACCGTTCCTCGCCGGGGCTGTTGCCGCACTGAGCGCCGGTTCATGGCAGATGGGGATCGTCTTCGCGCCGTTGATCGTTGGGATGGCATACCAGCGAAACGGGACGAAAAACGCGCTCTCTGCGATCGCGGGCGGCAGTCTCGTTGCTGGCGTCGTCATTATCGTATTCGCTGCCGCAGGCGCGCTCGTTCCGATGATTGTACAGGCGGTACGCGCACCGTTAACCGCTGGATCGCCAAACACTCTAGCCGAATACGGCTACACAGTGCTGTTAGTGCTCGGGTACGGATCAATACTTCTTCCAGTTGCATTCTTCGGATGGGGCTACGCTGGCATCCGCAACCTTCGCGACCGGTGGTGGCTGCCGGCTGGCGGCGCGATACTCACGTATCAAGTGTTGACTATCGACATGGACGGATCAACGGATGCACTCCTTTGGCTCGCCTTCGTCGCGCTCGGTGTTGCTATCGCTGTCGAACGTATGATCAAGTGGCAGCCAACGATGACCGCTCGTCACAGCAACAATTCACCTCGGACGGCCAGTCGTGGATGGATCGTCGGTATCGCTATAATCATCGTTATCGGACTGCTCGTTCCTGCGGGAATTATCTGGCACAATGATTCGCCGTATCCGCAATCGACACTGCAGACGATGAAGGAAGATGCCGAAGTGGACGAAGACATCTCGATCACGCCGGACGACGCCGACGTCCCGTCAATGCAGACCATTTATTGGGAGCAATTGCAACCGGAGACGTGTCACTACCGGTTGAGCTGGAATGAAATACGATGGATCTCGATAACCGATGATCAACTAGACACACGCGAATGCAGCGGGTGGCCAACTGAAGTCGAACGTGCCTAGTGGACCATCTATAGCAATCGTTAGAACTTTCTGCCCATAGACTGTTGCTGTTTGGGCACTGTCTATAGTAGACGTTAGAGCTTTCCACCCACAGGCTGTGCTGTATCTAATGAATCCTCTCGGCGAGTCGGTGATTGCTTCTTCTTTGGGTTCGAAGAATGTATGGCTGCTAACGCTCGAGATATGTTATCTTCGAGCTATGTGAGACTTAGAAGATGGTTTGATTGTCGCCTTTGCCATGTTACCAGAGTATTCACCGGAACCCATTCAGTCGAAGAACGCTCGAGACAGTTGCGATCAGTACTTAGTAACCGATTCTTCGATTCGCTTGTTGAATTGACGACAGCGATCAACACTCTCCTTGATCAAAATTCACTCCCAAAAGTGAGCAGCCACTTCTAATGTCTACTATAGTTCTGCACCTCCTCGATCGGCGTCTTTCCGTCGAGAGCTTGGTGCGGTCTCTGGCGGTTGTAGTAGTG
>NZ_JAAVUO010000006.1:0-153021 GCF_012163165.1 Natronococcus sp. JC468 | reverse complement strand
CGGTCGGTCTCTTGCGCCCCATGCTTGGTTTACGCCCTCATGGAGTAGCAGCGTTTCCATCGAGTCAACACGGCACAATTATCTATCTCTGCAACCGGAGCGATCCGTGTCGCGGCGCCCCGGATACCGAAACGCTCATTTCCGTAACTGACCGACCAGTCACCAACGTAGTGTCTCATCGATTGGTAGCGACAACGTCGCCGATCCGCGCACGATCGCCAGCGGGCACCCGGAGGGAGCCGTTCGATGGTCGATGAGACGCCCGTTTCGAACGTCGTGCTCGTGACGGTCGATTCGCTCCGGGCCGACGCGATCGGTCCGTACGACGACGACCGACACACGCCGGTGTTAGAGTCGCTCGCGGACCGCGGTACCGTCTTCGATCGAGCGTTCGCGACCGGGAACTGGACGCCGTTTTCGTTCCCGTCTATGCTCGCGTCGCGGCCGGTGTTCGCAGACGCGGGGGGGATCGGGATCGAGAACTCGCCGTCGCTGGCCGGCGCGCTGTCCGACGCGGGCGTCGCGACGGCCGGCTTCAACGCCGCGAACGGATTTCTCACCTCCCACTGGGGCTACGACGACGGGTTCGACGAGTTCGAGTCGTTCGTCGCGAACGTCGGATCGGGGGTCTACAGCCGCTACCTCGCGGCGCACCCGACGGTCGAGGCGTGGCTGCAACTGGCCGCGTCGCCGTTCCGCCGCGCCGAGTCCTGGCTACGGCGAGATACCGACGACCGGCCCTTCTTGGACACCTCGCGCATGTTCGACGTCGAACGCGCCGCGCAGTCGTTCGTTGAGGAAACGGACTCGCCGTTCTTTCTGTGGGTCCACTACATGGACGCCCACACGCCGTACGCCCCCGCCCCGCGGTACATCCGCGACGTTTCGTCCGACCTGCTCGGAACCCACCGCATGCTGCTCGCTCACACGCGAACGGGGCTGGGACTGGACGTCGGCGAGCGAACGCTGTCGGACCTGCGAACGCTCTACCAGGCGGCCGTCCGACAGGTCGACGCGAGTATCGGCCGGCTCCTCGAGACCCTGTCGGCGAACGGCCTCGACGACGAGACGGCGGTCGTCGTGGCCGGGGACCACGGCGAGGAGTTTCAGGAACACGGCCACCTCGCACACTACCCGAAGCTGTACGACGAGTTGATTCGGGTGCCGCTGCTCGTCGACGTTCCGGGGAGCGACCAGCGACGCGTCGACCGACAGGTCGGACTCGACGCGATTCCCCCGACGGTGACCGACCTGCTCGACGTTCGGTCGCCGAAGGCGTGGACGGGATCGTCGCTCGTTCCGACCGTTCGCGGGGACGATTGTCCCGACGACGATCCCGTCGTCTCGGTCACCGTCCGCGGCGAGGACGTGGCGTCCCAACCGATTCCGCGCTCGCTCGAGGACGGGGACCTGCTCGTCAGCGTTCGGGACCGGGACTGGACCTACATCGAGAACGTCGACGCGACAGACGACGACGCCGCGAAAGGCGGGATCGAGCTCTACCACCGCCCTACGGATCCAGTCCAGCAGACGAATCTCGCCGCGGACCCGACACCGGAGCAGCGGGCGCTCGTAGACGAGTTCGCCGCGATCGCTGCGGACCACGTCGACGAGATCCGCGGGTCCGACGCCGCTGCGGACGGCGACGCCGATCGCGCCGACGGCGAGGAGTCGATCGACGACGACCTCGAGACCCGCCTCTCGGCGTTGGGGTATCGGTGATGTTCCGCGGGTTCGTCCGAGAGCTCTACAGCGGACCGATCGCACCCCAGTTGCGCCGGTTCGTCGCTGTCGGTACCTTCGCTGCGGGGGTACAGATGGCGCTGCTCTGGACGTTCGTCGACTGGATCGACCTCCACTACCTGTTCGGCGCCGTGATCGCGATCGAGATCACGATCGTTCTCTCCTACGTCCTCAACAACGCCTGGACCTTCCAGGCCGATCGCAAGACCGGACCGATCGAGTACCTCGTCGGCCTGGGGAAGACGAACCTCGTCCGCGGGACGGCGATCCCGATCCAGCTCGCCGTGCTCGGGCTCTTCGTCGAGTGGCTGTACGTGCCGTACCTGGTGGCCAACGCGATCGCGATCGTCGTCAGCGGTATCTATCGGTACGTCCTCGACGCTCGCTGGACCTGGGGATAACCCCGAACGTGTCGATCGTCGCGTTCTCGAGTGAGAACCGCCCGCACGAGAGTCGGTTACTCGCCGTTCGATCGGCTCGATCGCCGACGTCGCGCGTCGACTACAGCAGGCGTCGCAGCGCGCGAAGCGGGAACGTGATGATCGCGATGACGAGACTGATGGCCTCCTTGAGTATCGACCGTATTGCACCGATCATACTCTCGATAAGGGGAACGAGCGTGTTGGCGCTGTGGCCTGCCGACGCAAGCGGCGGGGTCGAAGCTTCGGCCCGGCACAGCCCTGTCGCCCTCGAGAACGACGCCCGCGAAGCGCGGCGGACTCGACTCCTCGAGCCGTCGTCGCCGAGTCTCACGGCGGGGAGATCAACAGCGCAAGCCGGGATAGTCCGCGATGAGGCCGTCGACGCCGGCCTCGGCGAGTTGTGTCGCTTCGTACCACGTTTGGACGGTCCAGACGTTCACCTCGCGTCCCTCCTCGTGAGCCGCGTCGACGATGTCGACGTCGTCAGTTCCCTCGGAGAACGGCGTTCCGGAGACGAGTTCGAAGGCGGGGTGGATCGCCTCGGCGTCGTACTCGCGAGTCACCTCGAGGCCGGCCTCGAGGTCGTCCGAGAACAGGAAGGCGATGGGGATCGACGGATCGACTTCGCGCGTGATCGAAAGCGCCGCCTCGTGGAACGACGACACGAGGATCTCGTTTCGGTACTCGTCCGCGATCGCGAGAACGTCCCGCACGAACGGCCGCCAGAGCTCCTCCTGCTCCGCTAACTCCTCACCCTCGAGATTTCCGGCCACCAACTCCGTCGAGCCCGCGTTTTTCAGCTCGATGTTGATGCGGACGGACGGCGGGACCGCCTTCAGCACCTCGTGCAGCGTCGGGACGGTCTGACTCGATTCCAGCACTTCAGCAGCGAGTACGGTTTCGCAGTCCGTCTCCCAGACGAGCCCCTCGGCATCGGTGAGACCGCGGTCGCCGCCCTGGCGTTCGCTCAGGCCGTCGTCGTGAAAGACCACCACCTCGCCGTCCGCACACGGAACCACGTCGATTTCGATCATCTCGGCACCGTCTCGTGCGGAGTTTCGCGCCGCAGCTACCGTGTTTTCGGGGTACGTTCCCGCGAACCCCCGGTGGGCGATGATACTCGGGCTTCGTCCCGGATTCCGCGAATTGTCGCTACGTTCCTTCGTCTCGGTCCCTTCCCGCGCGGCCGCAGTGGACCCGAAGGCCGCTGCGGTTACGGCCGCGCCGGAACCCTGAAGGAGTCGTCGTCGGGCCAGATCTCTGGTGTGTTCTGACATTGCAAAAACCACATCGGTTGACTAACACTTAATAATTAGCAGTGCACAATTTTCCCTCGAATATATAATACTCATTATATAGATAAAAAATAATTAGAAGCTTATATCGCCGCGTGAATCACCTGTGTGTTATGGGAACAAATACCAACTGCTGCGGGAGTTCGAGCGCGCCGGATCCGGCCGACCTGCTACCGATTTCGACGGACCGACGCTCGTTCATCAAGGGGGTGGGGGCGCTAACGGGGACGGCCGCGCTTAGCGAGCGAACGCGGGCAAAAGGGGCGGACGGATCGACCGGTGAGCGCGATCCGAGCAACGCGGTCATGTTCATCTTCGACGGAATGGGCCCGACGCAGGTTACGGGATCGCGGTATCTGAAAGCGTATCGGGACGATCCGGATCAGTTCCCGCTAAACGCGGATCCCGCCGAAGCGGGGCTCAACTTGGATCGCCACACCTCTCACGGAACGATGACGACGTTTCCCGCGGACCCGAACGAAGTGGTGGTCGACTCGGCGGCCGGCGCGACGAGCCCGGGAGCGATCGACTGTGCGGCGGGTGCGACCGGCATCGGGGCGGGCGTAAAGACGTATAACGGCGCCATCGGCGGGGTCCGGGAAGACGACGAGTTCGTCCCGGTGGAGACGATCCTCGAGGCGGCGCGGGATGCCGGACTCGCCACCGGACTGGTGACGACGACGCGTATCACTCACGCGACGCCCGCGGCGTTCGCCTCTCACGTCCCTCACCGCTCGATGGAGGACGAAATCGCGCGGCAGTATATCGAGGAGACCGAGGTAGACGTGTTACTCGGCGGCGGACGGGACTACTTCGATCCCGACGAGCGCGACGACGGTGCGGACCTCTTCGGCGCTGCCCAAGAGCGCGGCTACGAGATCGTCGAGACCGCCGGCGACCTCTCGAGCGTCGAGGCGGCCCCGGTGCTGGGACTGTTTACCGACGATAGCCACCTGGACTACCACATCGACCGCCAGCGGATCGACGGAACGCAGCCGGGCCTGGTCGAGATGACCGAGAAGGCGCTGGAGTTACTCTCGGAGTGTGAGGCAGGGTTCTTCCTCATGGTCGAGGCCGGCCGTGTCGACCACTGCGGGCACAAGAACGAGCCCGCGATCCTCGACGAACAGCTCGAGGGCGACGAGGCGGTCGGGTCGGTGCTCGACTTCGCTCGAGACGATTCGACCCTGCCGACGACAGTGGTGACGACCGCGGACCACGAGTGTGGCGGTCTCTCGCTCGCGCGCGACGGCATCTACAACGTCGATTACGAGATGGTCGATCAGCTTACCGCGAGCGTCACCGAAGGGATCAATCCCGCGATCGAGGAAGAGGTCGAGGACGTCGAGGACCTCGATCGGGTCATGCGGGAGGTCGGCGGGTTCGAACTCGCCGAGCTCGACCGAAACCACTCGGCGGGCGATCTCTATC
Source organism: Natronococcus sp. JC468 (assembly GCF_012163165.1). Classification (NCBI taxonomy): domain Archaea; kingdom Methanobacteriati; phylum Methanobacteriota; class Halobacteria; order Halobacteriales; family Natrialbaceae; genus Natronococcus; species Natronococcus sp. JC468. The sequence goes on along the minus strand of NZ_JAAVUO010000006.1, from coordinate 148,130 downwards.
GGTCGATCGATCTCGGGCCGTTTTATTCGGGTATGCCCGTGATCCGCGACCTCCTCAACCGGAAGGTGTTGCTCGGGTTCACGTCTCACGGACACACCGGCGTCGACGTTCCGCTGTACGCCGACGGGCCCAACGCCGAGTTCTTCAACACGGCCCGGGATAATACCGACATCGCGGACGTCGTCGCCGACGCGCTGGGGATCGTCTGAGGAGGTCGCGTTTCCGTTCCGCGCCCGCTGTCGGAAGCGACCCCCGACGAGCCGTCGGGTACCGACCTGCTCCGTCTCCCCGCCCGTTCGTTCACGTGAATTGATATATCCGAACGATGAATACCGAGAGCGTGGTCGGTCGGCATCGAATGGCATTCACACGCGAAGAAGTACTCGACCGACTGACCGAGACGGTCTCGAGCGGAGAGCCGATCGTCGGGGCCGGCGCCGGTACGGGGATGTCGGCCAAGTTCGCCGAACGGGGCGGCGTCGACCTGCTGATCATCTACAACTCCGGGCGGTACCGAATGAACGGCCGCGGATCGCTGGCGGGGTTGCTTCCCTACGGCGACGCCAACGAGATCGTCATCGACATGGGCCGACAGGTGCTCCCGGTCGTCGAGGACACGCCCGTGCTCGCGGGCGTCAACGGAACCGATCCGTTCCGACAGATGGACGTCTTCCTCGAGGACCTCGCGCGGCGTGGCTTTGCAGGCGTCCAGAACTTCCCGACCGTCGGGCTCATCGACGAGGACAGCGGGTTCCGGCGGAACCTCGAGGAGACGGGCATGGGCTACGACAGGGAAGTCGACATGATCCGGGAGGCGGCCGAGCAGGGCCTGCTCACCTGTCCGTACGTCTTCACCGAGGAGCAAGCGCGCGAGATGGCCGCGGCCGGCGCCGACGTGATCGTCTCCCATATGGGGTTGACGACCTCGGGCGACATCGGGGCCGAAACGGCGCTCGATCTGGAAACCGCGGCCGAACGCGTCCAGGCCCACCACGACGCGGCCAAAGACGTCGACGAGGACGTGCTGGTGATCTGTCACGGCGGGCCGATCGCCTGGCCCGACGACGCTCAGTACGTCCTCGACAACACGGAGGGCGTCGTCGGGTTCTTCGGCGCGTCCAGCCTCGAGCGACTGCCGACCGAGGAGGCGATCGAGAACCAGGCCCGCGAGTTCAAGGCGATCGATACCTGAGCATGTCCGTCTTTCCACACGTTACCGAACGCGGCGGCGTCCGCACGGCCTACCGCGCCGAGCCCGATTCGAGCCAATGAGCGTCGTTATCATCGGCACGCTGGACACGAAGGGCGAGGAGATCGGCTTCGCCAGGGACGTCCTCGAGGCCCAGGGCGTCGACGCACACGTCGTCGACGCCGGCGTGATGGGCGAGCCGCCGTTCGATCCGGACACGTCGGCCGACGCCGTCGCCGAGGCGGCCGGGACGACCCTCGAGGCGCTCCGGGAGGCGGGCGACCGCGGCGAGGCGACGGCGGCGATGGGGGAGGGTGCGGCCGACGTCGCTCGCCGGCTCCACGAGGACGGCGACCTCGAGGGCGTGCTCGGACTCGGCGGGTCCGGGAACACGTCGATCGCGACGGCGGCGATGCGGGCGCTCCCGATCGGGGTGCCGAAGCTCATGGTGTCGACGATGGCCTCGGGCGATACGGAGCCCTACGTCGGCGCTCGAGACGTGATGATGCTGTACTCGGTCGCTGACATCGAGGGGCTGAACCAGCTCTCGCGGCGGGTGATCGCCAACGCGGCCCTGGCGATGGTCGGGATGGTGACGAACGACCCGGGCGTCGCGGTCGACGATCGGCCGACGGTCGGGATCACGATGTTCGGCGTGACGACGCCGTGCGTGCAGACGGCCCGCGAGCGCCTCGAGGCGAAGGGGTACGAGACGATCGTGTTCCACGCGACCGGGACGGGCGGGCGCGCGATGGAGTCGCTCGTCGAGGAGGGCGTCGTCGACGGCGTCCTCGACGTGACGACGACCGAGTGGGCGGACGAACTGGTCGGCGGCGTGCTCGGCGCCGGCCCGGATCGCCTCGAGGCCGCGGGGGCCGAGGGCGTCCCGCAGGTCGTCTCGACGGGCGCGCTCGACATGGTCAACTTCGGACCCCGCGAGTCGGTTCCCGAGGAGTTCGAGGGACGCCAGTTCCACGTTCACAACCCGCAGGTGACGCTGATGAGGACGACCCCGGAGGAGAACGCCGAGCTCGGCGAGATACTCGCGGAGAAGCTCAACGCCGCCGACGGGCCGACTGCGCTCGTCGTTCCCCTCGAGGGCGTCTCCGCAATCGACGTCGAGGGCGAGGACTTCCACGATCCCGAGGCCGACGCGGCCCTGTTCGAGGCCCTGCGCTCGACCCTCGACGACGACGTCGAACTGGTCGAGCTGGAGGCCGACATCAACGACGAGGCCGTCGCGACGGCGCTCGCGGACACGCTCGACGAGTACATGCGCGCGACCGGGCGAGCCCCTTCGGAGGAGGGATAACCCGGCGACTCGCGGGAGTGGTCTGCATAAGTCTTGAACATACCACAGAGCCTGGTCTGATCCCGTTTCCCTTGAACAGATTTTGTCTCCGTCTCGAGGGGTTCAATTGATGCGCTGATCACTCATGCGAGTCGCCGCGGCGGGACCCCGTCCTCCCGACACCGACGGTCTCCCAAACGACCATGTAGCGTTCCCGAATAGAACGGGGCATGAAACGACTCCCGGTGATCGCGCTCGTCGCGGCGATGTTGCTTCTCGCCGGCTGTGCTGACGGCGGCGGGACGGCCGACCCCGATCGGACCGACGGGACGGACGCCGACGGAAATCTAACTGTGCCCGCCGAAAACGGGTCTTCGGACGAGACGTCCGACTCGTCGGGCGTCGACGGCGAACTCGAGATACACCACATCGACGTCGGCCAGGCCGACGCAACGCTGCTCGTCGAGCCGTCCGGGGAGACGATGCTCGTCGACTCCGGCGACTGGCGCCAGGACGGCGCGGGCGTCATCGAGTACCTCGAGGCCCGGGGCGTCGATCGCATCGACCACCTCGTGACGACCCACGCCGACGCCGACCACATCGGCGGTCACGCCGCCGTCATCGAACACTACGAGACCGAACGCGACGGCGTCGGCGCGGTGTACGACTCCGGAGTGACCTCGAACAGCCAGACCTACCAGCGGTACCTCGACGCGGTCGAAACGCACGACGTCGAGCTGTTCGTCGTCGACGAAAACGACGGCTTCGAGTTCGGCGACGCGACCGTCGACGTGCTCAACCCGCCGGCGGGCGAGTCGGGAACGGACAAGCAGTACAACAGCGTCACCCTCATGGTCGAGTTCGGCGAGTTCTCGTACCTGACGACCGGGGACGCGGAGGCCGACGCCGAGGAACGGATGGCCGAGGAGTACGGCTCCGCCCTCGAGTCGGACGTCTACCACTCCGGCCACCACGGCTCGTCGACGTCCTCGACCCGGCCGTTCATGGAGCGGGTCGATCCGGCGTCGGCGGTTATCTCGAGCGCGTACGACTCGCAGTACGGCCACCCCTCCGACGCGGTCCTCGAGGACTACGCGACACGGGACATCGAGACCTACTGGACCGGCGTTCACGGCGATATCGTGCTGACGACCGACGGGGAGGACTACGAGTTCGAGACGGAACGCGAGTTCTCGACCGACGCCGGCGCGCTGCTCGAGGAAAAGCGATCCGGCGAGTCGCGGGCCGCGCTCGAGCCACCGATTCATGTGACTCCGGCCCCAACGGCAAGCTAATGAGCGAAACGTACACCGCGACCCTCGATCGCATCGAGGACGGGCCGACGGCGGTACTGTTGCTCGAGGCGGACGGCGAGACCGTCGAGCAACTGGACGTCGACCTCGATCGGCTTCCGGCGGACGGTCGACACGAGGGGGCGGTTCTCGAGGTCGCCGTCGAGGGCGAGGAACTCCGCGAAGCGGAGTACCTGCCCGACGTTACCCGGTCGCGGCGGGAATCCGTTCGGGATCGGTTCGATCGGCTCTCCTCCGAGCTGTCCGATCGCGAGTGAGCGCACGAGCGAGCAGATCGACGGGGGAGGATCCACGGCTGACGTCGTCTGCGTAGTCGCGAGCGTCTTCAGGATCGAACTGCGCCCGTTCTCCGTTTCACGCTACCGCCACGATCAGTTCGGAGAGCGACCCGATCACTCGTTCCCAGGCCGAGAACCCGGTGAGTATCGCCAGTACAGTGTCCAGTCCGAAGAAGGCGAACAGCGCCGCCCCGACGTAGTGAGCCTTCCGCGCGTCGAAGCGATGCGCGAAGCGGTGGAAAAAGTAGGCGTTGGCTACGCTCACGGGAACGATCGCGAGCATCTCTCCCAGCCAGATCGCCGGGCTCGCGCCGTACTCGACGGCGAGCCCGATGGTGACGAGCTGGGTCTTGTCCCCAAACTCGCCGACGGCCATCATCGTAAAAATCGCGAGGAAATGCCCTATCGGACCGTCGATCGTGCGTCCGAAGAGTTCGAACTCCGTGTCGTCTCCTGGGAGCTCCGCGCCGGTGATGCCGCCGTCCGTCTTCGTTCTACCCGGTTCCGCAGCGTCGTCGGGTGCGGAACGGACGAGCAACACGGCAAACAGTAAGAACAACCCGGCAGTCATCGCGTCGAGAGCGATCCCCGGAAGCACCCCCTGAATCGCCCGCCCGAACAGGATCTCGAGAGCCGTCCAACCGCCGAACGCGGCCCCGGCCGCACCGACGACCAACAGCGGCTCGTACCGCGTCGAGAGCCCCGCGATGATGAACTGCACTTTCTCGCCCGGGAGCACGGCGAGCTGTGCGACCGCCGCGATGGCGACGAGCGCGACGAAATCGGTCATCGATCGACCCCCGGAGCACCGACGCTGGGCGTTCCGGTCGGTTCGACCGGCGAACGGTCGATCGGTACCACGTCCGACTCGAGGTGACGCCGTCGGTACCGTTCGATACTACCGGATAAACGGACTCCCGGCGGTGCTCCCGTCTCGAGTCGCTCGACGGGACGATCCGTGGCGGGAGGCCAGCGTTCGGCGACTCCGGACTCGTCGCTCGCCTGCAGGCAACCCTTCGGCGCACCGCTCGGTCTCATCTCGCGCTGGTTTAGTTCCGTCTAATAGTTATATTTGTTGTATGCGGTACCGGTACCGTGGCGAATCGTCGAGCCGAGATCGCCCCTCGAGCACGCGGTCCCGTCCGACAGCGACGAGCGCGACCGCAGGACGACGCCGGCCGCCAAACCGGCTCGAGATGGCCGTACCGTCGCCGAGCGATTCGCTGCGGTCGGACACCGCCCGCGCGGGATCCGAGGCGTCGAAGCGCGCGGGTCTCGGAGCCTCCGTACGCGGGGCGCGAAAGCCGTCCTACACGACGAACAGTTCGAAGGGGGCGTCTCCGCTGAACAGGAGAACCACGTTGTTGATCGCACAGACGGCGTACACGAGGACGGCGCCCGTAGCGAACAGCGTATCGTACGGTTTCGAGAGGTAGTGTCCGATCAGGACGACGACGGCGGCGTACGCGGTCCCCGCGAGAACGACGCCGGGCACGCCGATCGCCTCGTAGAAGTACGTCGTGATCGGGTTCAGTTCGGTGGCGTAGGGAACCGGGAAGAGAAGGACGGTGGCGATCAGATCCACGAGCCAGAACAGCGCGAACGAGATGCGTACCGGGGGGTTCGCCGGACGGTCCAGCGCTGCCCTGGCGGCTACTGTCGGTGCCATACCCGTCCCGAGGTCGCGCAGGTGGGAAATTAGCAGGCTTGCCACGACCGGGTGCGCTGAGCGCTATCCCACCACATTACGGCTCCGGACGGGAACCGTTTCCGCCGACGCGAACGAGACCAGGCGCGAACCAGACCGAACGGAATCGGCGGACTCTCGAACGGCGGCTAGTGGATGCCCATCGTTTCGATCTGCTCCTGGTACCGGTTCCGAATCGTCACCTCGGTCACCTGCGCGACGTCCGCGACCTCGCGCTGGGTTTTCTTCTCGTTGCACAGCAGGCTGGCAGCGTAGATCGCGGCGGCGGCGAACCCCGTGGGAGACTTTCCGGAGAGCAACCCCTGTTCCGCGGTGGTGTCGATGATCTCTCGAGCCTTCGCCTGGACCTCCTCGCTCGAGTCGAGCGCGGAGCAAAACCGGGGGACGTACTCCTTCGGGTCGACGGGTTTCATCTCGAGGGAGAGCTCCTGGGCGATGTAGCGGTACGTTCGGCCGATCTCTTTCTTTTCGACCCGGGAGACGTCGGCCACCTCCTCGAGACTGCGCGGAATGCTCTCCTGTCGACAGGCGACGTACAGACAGCTCGTCGAGACCCCCTCGATCGAACGCCCGCGGATGAGATCCTCGTTCAGCGCCCGCCGGTAGACGACGCTTGCGACCTCGCGAACCGATCGTGGGACGCCGAGCGCCGAGGCCATCCTGTCGATCTCGCTGAGCGCGAACTGCAGGTTGCGCTCGCCGGCGTCTTTGGTGCGAATCCGCTCTTGCCACTTGCGCAGGCGGTGCATCTGGTTGCGCTTCTCCGAGGACAGCGAGCGACCGTAGGCGTCCTTGTCCTTCCAATCGATCTGCGTCGTGAGGCCCTTGTCGTGCATCGTTTTGGTGGTGGGCGCCCCGACGCGGGATTTGCTGTTCCGTTCCGAGTGGTTGAACGCGCGCCACTCCGGGCCCCGGTCGATGTTCCTCGTTTCGATCACCAGTCCGCAGTCCTCGCAGACGAGCTCGCCCTGATCCTCGCTCGTCGTGAGGGCGCTCGAGCCGCACTCGTCGCACGTTCGCTCGTCCGCGGATTCTTGCTCCGTGTGGGCCGATTTCGAGTCGCGCTGGCGCAGAGAGCGCTCCATACAAATAGGTTCGCGTCCATGGTGTCTTAAACCCTCGTTCGAGCGGCGCCCCGTCGAGAAACGGACGATCCCACCGAACCGTCACTGACGGTCGATCCGCTCCGGCCACGCGTCGCAGTGCCGTCTGTCGAGTCGATCGTCGGTCATCGAGACCCATCGTACCTCGTTCCAGCTCACCCGGTAGTGGCAGGTCTCCGGCTCCAGTTGCTCCCAGTAGATCGTCTGCATCGACGGGACGTCCGCGTCGTCCGGCGTCACCGACAGCGGCTCCACGTCGGGCTCGGCCTCCGTCTCGACTCGCTCGAGCGTCGCTCGGGGCGGCGGCGAACCGACGTTCCAGGCGAGTCCCAGCGGGACGAACAGGCCGGCAACGACGATGGCGGCGAGAGCGATCCGCCGCCCGTCCAGTCGAGCCGTCTCACCCCGGTCCGCCGGGGTCGAGCGCCGTTCGATCGCGCTCTCGACGGCGATGGCGACGCCGAGCGCGACGAAGGCGAGCAGTTGTAGCGCGTCCGTCGAGCCGTCCATATCGACGAACAGGACCTGAAAACCGAATAACAGGCCGCCGACCGGTATCCACCACTGCCCTCCCGGGTCACGAACCGTCCCGCGGACCCAGCTGTAGAGGGCCACCGGAAGGAGCAGCGATCCGTAGCCGAACACCAGCAGTACCGAGGAGACGCGCTCGGTGAGCGTGTACGGCGACCCGGCGAGAAGCGGAGCGAGGATCGTCTGAACCACCATCGGGGCCAGCGCACCCGCGGCCGCGAACGCGAGGACGACGCCGGCGGTCACGACGCCGCCGCCCGCAACGGTCCGGAGCGCGCTCTTCGCTCCCGTTCGTTGGTACGCGATCCCGACGACCAGCAGGGCGAAGACGGCGCCGGACTGCCAGGAACCGGCGCTCAACGCGGCGGCGGCTCCGGCGACGAACGGTCGGTCCCGGAGCGCGAGTGCGAGCGCGCAGGCGCCGAAAAACAGCGCGTAGAACTGCGCTCTGACCCCCTGGAACGGGAGGGTGAACAGCTCCGGAACTGCGAGCATCGCGAGCCCGGCGGCGACCGCGGCCGCGTCCGAATCGGTCACGAGCGAGGCGATCCATCCGACGAGGAAGACGCTCGCGGCGGCGACGAGCGTCGTAAGGCCGACGCTGAGGGCGTGCAGGACGAGCATGTCGCCGCCGGAGAGGGCGGCGAGGACGGCCGTGATACCGAACGGAACGGGCGGGTTCACGTCCCAGACGTCGACGTACGGGATCCCTCCCTGGAGGACGTACCAGCCCGTGTGCTGGAAGAACGCCGGATCGGTCGCCAGCGCCGACCACTCGGTTCGAACGGACGCGAGGGCCCCGAAGACAAAGACGACCGCGACGACGGGTGCGAGGGCGATAGCCCACGCAGGAGGTGAGCTGGCGAGCGCTCGAGCGAGCGGGGATCGACGAGGGCTCACGTTAGATCCGTTGGGAGGCCCACTTCGCGGCCGCGAGGGCACCCAGATCCCACGCCACGCGGTGTCGAGGTCGGTCTCCTCGTCCCCGTCGTTCGGCTCGCAGTTCTCCAGGTACCACTCGTCGGTCTCCACGAGCGCCTCCGTGTTCGAGTACTCGGGTTCCCAGCCGAGGCGCTTCGCCGGCGACGAACGAGATCTCGCGGCTGTCGTCGTCCGCCTCGAAGGGCTTGAGATCGAACGCGGTGACGTCCCACCTCCGGTCCCAGAAGTGTTGACACGCGTGCAAGCAGAGAAATCCGGTCCCGCCCGTGACGAGCACCGAACGGTCCGAGCCGTTGTCGCGCGTGCGGTCGCTCATCGTGTTATCGGACTCGAGATCGGCGCGGCGGATCAAGAGTATGTCGGCGTCAGACCGCCGTTAACGGGGCACGTACCGTCGTAGGGGATGCCTACGGCAAACCGACGCGATCGATCGCGGGGGCTCGCCCTCTGGGTGGTCCTCGACGGATTCGGCGTCGAAGCGAGCGTCGTGCTCGGTCTGTTCGTCTTCGGGCTCGGTCGGTTGTCGGCGCGGCGTCGATGCTCCCCGGTGGGCTCGCGGCGACGGAGGCGTCGATGGTCAGCGCGCTCGTCGCGCTCGGCTACCCCGAGGCCGTCGCGGCCGCAGCCACGGTGGTCGTTCGCGTGGGGACGCTCCGGTACGCCGCGGCGCTCGGCACCGCGGTGTTTCTCGCGTACGAGGGGACTCGCTAACCGCGGGCGACCCGCGCGGACCGAGCCGCGCTCGAGGGGAAAACCGGGCGCGCGTTCCGTCCACGCGACGGGTTACCCAGAGAGGTCCCGCCGTTCGAAGTACTCGCTGCTCGCGACGACGAGGACCGCGACGGCGACCAGGAGGATCGAGAGATCGCCCCCCGAGACCTCGCCGTCGACGAGGATCCCGCCCGGGTCGAAGTACCGGGAGAACGCGACGTCGCCGACCCACTCGTAGTCGGTATCGAACGTGAACGTATCGAGCAAGAACATCCCGAAGACCGAGCCGGCGCCGACGGTCTGTGCGCGACGGACAGAATCGAACGCGACGGAGGCGAGCAGTCCGACGCCGGCACAGGAGAGCAGGTAGGCGATCGAGTACGCGTGTACGGCGAACAGATCCGCGGCGTCGATCGATTCGTCGACGAGGACTACGCCGGCGTAGACCGCCAGGGCGGTGATCGCGTTGACCAACACGACGCCCGGGACGAGCGACAGGAACTTGCCGACCACAACTCGAGACCGCGTCACCGGCAGCGACAGCGTCAGCCCGATCGTTCCGCGCTCGACCTCCCCGGCCACCGTCGAGGCCGCGGCGTAGGCGTAGTAGATCGCGAGCAACAACACCCACCCGAACTGGTAGAGCTGGGAGACGAGGTAGCCCTCAATCGTCGTCAGCGTCGTCACGTTCCCCACGAACGCCCGCGTCGCCTCGGGCGGGAGCGACTCGAGGTAGGCGTCGAGATCGGCCCCCGTCTCCCGGATCGACGGGTAGAGCGCGACGGTCAGAACGATCAGCGCGACCATCGCACCCGCGAGTAGCAGGGACCCGCGGAGTCGGCGACGGGCTTCGAACGCGGTGAGCTCGAGCATCGGACGTCCCGTCTCATAACGGGGCCGACAGCTTATACGTGACCCGGCTCGCCCGGGGTAACGGGAGGTTGTCGCGACGGCGGTTCGGTAATCGATCCTTCAGTACGGTAACGGGCGGGGCGATTTATCGGCGTCTCGACCGTCCCGGAGCGGATATGGGTCGCCGAGGGGAGACGCCGAGCCGACGACGTCGAGCAGTCGTCGCTGCGGGCGTCCTCTCGTTGGTCGTCGTCCTGGCGATCGGAACCGTCGCGGCGACGGTGCTACTCGAGACGCAGACGACCGCGCCGCCACAGAACGAATCGCGAAACGACTCGGTGAACGGACCGACCGCCGAACCGATCGACGGTGTTCCGTCCGTCGGTGTGACCGACAACGAATCCGCGCCGGAGCCGCCCGCCGAGAACGACACGCCGACGACCGAGCCACCGATCGAGCCGACCGACCCGGCGACGGATCCCCAGATCGTCCAGGGTTCGACGGGGAACGTCACCGTCGCCGTCGCGGAGAACCGTTCGGTCCGCGCGGGCGAGTCGAGGCCGATCCCGCTCGAGGTGACGAACGACGGCGATCGACGGGCGACCGACATCGTCGTGACGCTGCGTGCGGCCGACGGGGCCGTGGCGCTCGGTATGTCCGCGTCGCCGCAGTCGGCGCGGTCGATCGTCGTCGACGAACTCTCGTCCGGCGAGACCGCCGACGTCGCCGTCGACGTCACGGCCGCGCGGGCCGAGCCCGGGACGTATCCGCTGTTCGCGAGCGTCCAGTACCGCCTCGAATCGCCCGACGACGACGGTGCGAACGAGAGCGACGACGGCGACGAACCGGTTCGAACCGGCGGGCCGTCGGTGCTCGGGGTCGGCGTCGTCGCCGCTCCCGATTTCGACGTCGCCCCCGTCACCGACGGCGTTCCCGTCGACGGGGAACGCGTCTACGAGGTCCGAATAGAAAACGCCGGCGACCGTCGGGTGACCGGGGTGACCGCCGCGATCGAGGTCGGACCGCCCCTCTCGAGCGAGTCGCCGACGGCGTACGTCGGCGCGCTCGACCCCGGCGAGTCGGCGACGGCGCGGTTCGATCTCGAGGCGTCCTCGGACGCGGTCGAGACGACGACCAGCGTGCCGCTCTCGATCGCGTACGACGGCGGTTCCGGCGAGCGAACGAGCGCGGACCCCGTCCAGGTTCCCGTCGCGATCGTCGAGACCGACGGGGACGCCGACGCCGATTCCGCTGCCCCGTTCGTCGCCGTCGCGCTCGCGCTCGCACTCGCGACGCTCTGGTGGGTCCGCAGGCGTTGAAGGGCGGCCAGCGGTGGCGATACCGCAGCCGACGGCGTCAGGACGGCGCGTCGGCGCCGTTCGCCGCCGAGTCGTCGTCGCCGCGGTCGGCGTCTCCGTAGAAGTGCATGAACACGTCCTCGATGGACGCCTCGCGGACCTCCAGTTCGAGGACCGTGTACTCGGCCAGGCGCTCGATCAGGGCGTCGAACTCCCGCGCGAGGACGAGTCGGTACTCGCCGTCCTGTCGATCGACGCGCGCGACGCCCGGGAACTCGAGCGCCGACGGCGGCGGGTCCTCGGCCAGCCGAACGGTGACGACGGTGCCGCCTTCCTCGAGAATGTTGTCGACGGTGTCGAGTTCGATCAACTGGCCGTTCCGAACGATCCCGACGCGATCGCAGACGCGACGAACCTCGCTCAAAATGTGCGAGGAAAAGAAACTCGTCCGGCCGGCGTCTCGTCGCTCCTCGAGCAGGTCGTAGAACTCGTTCTGGACGAGGGGATCGAGTCCGGACGTCGGCTCGTCCATGATCGCCAGCTCGGGCTCGTGCATGAACGCCGCGACGATGGCGAGCTTCTGTCTGTTGCCGCTCGAGTAGGCCTTCACGCTTCGGTCGAGAGGGACGGGAAAGCGCTCGAGGAGCTCCTCGCGGCGCTCGTCGCCGCGCAACTGCCCGAAGTGATTGAGCACCTCCGCACCCGTCACGCGGTCGTAGAAGGTGACGTCACTCGGGAGGTAGCCGAGTCGGCGCTTCGCCTCTCGCAGTTCGGTTCGGTTCGTCACGCTCCGCCCCATCAGCGACGCGGTTCCATCAGTCGGTTTCAGTAGTCCGAGGAGGACGCGAATCGCAGTCGACTTCCCGGCACCGTTCGGACCGAGAAAGCCGAATATCTCGCCTACATCGACGGCGAACGTGAGGTCCTCGACGCCCCGAACGTCGCCGTAGTACTTCGTCAGCGACTCGAGCTCGATCGGCGGCGACTCCGCGGGACTCACGCGTCGAACGACGTCGTCCGGAGTCTTATACGTTCCAGGCGGGCCGTCATCGGAACGCGGTGCGTCCTGACCTTCGAAGCCCAGCGGACTTTCGAACGCTCCCGAGCGGTATCCGCGCTAGCCGTTCGTTCGCGGGCGCGTTCGTCGCCTCCGAACCGTTGGTGCTGTCGACCGCATCGAGAACGACGGCTACGAAGCGTCGTCGCCCGCCCGATCACCTGATCCGACGCGCTACGCGTGTCGTTCGATGAGCCCCTCCAGCGTCGTGCGATCCTGCGCGCCGACCAGACGCTCGGTCGGTTCGCCGTCAGCGTAGAGGACGAGCGTCGGAACGCCCCGAGCGCCGAGCGGCTGGGCCAGTCGCTGGTGGCGGTCGACGTCGACCTTCGCGACGGCGGCGTCGGTCTCCGCGGCGAGGGACTCGATCGTCGGCTCGAGCATCTGGCAGGGGCCACACCAGTCGGCATAACAGTCCACGAGGACGACGCCGTACGTTCCGACGATCTCGTCGAGGTGGTCGCTCCCCTCGACGCTGATCGGTTCGTCCGGCGTGGCCACTCTTTCGGCGCCGCCGGTTTCGTCCGCGACACCCCCGTTCTCGAGGCGTTCGCGAAGCTCCCGTTTCTTCCGTTCGCGGATCCGTCGTCGTTCGTCGTCGATGGACTCGCTCATCGGTCGACGGTACGGGCCCCACGATCATAACAGTTTTGCGACTAATGAACAATATTGGGCCGGCGGAACGGGTGCAGTTCCGCGCCGGGGACGCTCGACGATCCGTTGGCGACGGACCTGCTCCGCTCACGCCGCCGCCTCGAGTACCGCGGCGGAGTGATTCCGATTCGTCGCTTCGGTCAGGCCGTTCGGTCCGGCGGAACGAGCATGACGTTTCCGCTCGCCCGGGCGACGACGTCCTCGGAGACGCTCCCGAGCATCAGTCGGCGGAGCCTGCTGTGGCCGCGCGAACCGACGAGGATCGTCGTCGGCTCGTAGTCGGCCTCTGCGGCGAGGATCTCGTTCGCCGGATCGCCGCTGCGGATCTCGGTTCGCGTCTCGATCCCCCAGTCCTCGAGCCGGGCCGCCAACTCGGCGAGTCGCGCCTCGGGATCGTCGCCGTCCGACAGCGGCGGATCCTTCGGCGTCTCCACGTGAACCAGCGTCGCCTCCCGGGTCGCGTGACGGAGATACGAGAACGCCTCGAAGGCTCGTTCGGCGTTCTCCGAGAAATCCGTCGCGTACAGTATCCGCCGGAACAGGTGCTCCCGAAGCACGTTCGGGTCGTCCGCCTCGCGCTCGATCCGGTTGACGAGCAGCGGTACGACCGTCGTCCGCGCGAGGTTGCGCGCGGTCGAACCGATGACGCGGTTCTCGAGGGGACTCTTCCCGCGCGAACCGACGATCGTCAGGTTCGCTCCGACCGCCTCCGCGACCCCGTTGATCCGTCGGTGGGGCGTGCCGCGGACGACGTGTGCGTCGACGTCGAAGCCCGCCTCCTCGATGACGCGACGGTAGCGTGCAAGCGCGCGCTCGCGTCGCTCCTCGAAGTCCATGCCGGGCATCCCCGCGTGGACGTTCGACGGGATCACGGTCACGAGGTGGATCTCCTCGACGCCAATTCGTCCGAGACACTCGAGGCAGGTCTCGCTCTCGATCGTGGCCTCGCTGGCGGCGGAGAGGTCGGTCGCACAGATCGCTTTCATACCACCCGTAGGTGGCGCTCGTATAATATTGTTTGGGTGAGCCAATACTAAACCCGATATCTCCCTCGCGGATAACCCGTCCGATCGCGATGACGACCCTACGAGTACCGATCGGACGTGACAGTGTTCGGTCCGAGCGCGCCTCAGCCCCATCGGCCGCGCCCCAGCGGAGTCGCCCGACAGCTACTGCATCCTTCGTATCTTCATAACTTATACAAATATTCCCGTTGGATAGTGGTGAGATTGATAGCAGTAATATTGTACAAAAGTCCCAAAAGCGTTATACCCTTCCTCCGGGTAGGTGATACTGAAGAGAAACCCATGGTCCGCACACAACCACACGTCGGAGGTCGATATCGATGATCGACCTCGCCGCGTATTCGTCGGCAGTACAGGCAGCCGCGCTCGTCGGCGCCGTCCTCCTCGAGGCGATCGCCCTCTACGTCGGGTACGGCGTACTCGAGCGAGTCGCAACGCCAGTCGTCGAGCGGATCAAACACGCATAGATGGAGCCCTTTGGAATCGCACTGACGACGCTCGCACTGTTCGTGAGCTTCGGCTTCATGGTCGGCGTACTGTTCGGCTTCTTCGGCATGGGTGGGTCGTTCCTCGTCACGCCCGCGTTACTCGTGATGGGGTATCCCGCGCGGGTCGCCGTCGGGAGCGGGATGGCCTTCGTCTTCGGGACGGCCGTCATCGCGACACTGAAACACCACGACCTCGGACAGGTCGACTACAAACTCGGCGCGCTGATGATCGCCGGGACCACCGCCGGGATCGAGATCGGGAGCCTCCTCGTCTACCGGCTCGAGGAACTCGGACTCGCAAGCGGCGTCATCGGCGTCACCTACGTCGGCCTGCTGGGCGCGATCGGGCTGTTCGTCACCCGAAACGCGCTCAAAAACGATGGAAGCGACGGCTCCGGTGGCGGCCACCACGAGGCTGCAGACGAAGAGATCGACCCGGACGCGATCCCCGATATCGCGAAGAAGATCCAGTCGTACCGCGTCCCGCCGATGATGACGATCGCGGGAGGAATTCAGGTCTCGCTGTGGATGGTCCTCGGCGTCGCGTTCGCGACGGGGCTGCTGTCGGGCTTCCTGGGCGTCGGGGGCGGGTTCATCCGGATGCCCGCGATGTTCTACCTCATCGGGGTTCCGGTGCCCGTCGCGGTCGGCACCGACCTGTTCGAGATCGTCTTCTCGGGCGGGTTCGGCGCGTTCACGTACGGGCTCAACGGCGGCGTCGACCTCTCGATCGTCGCGCCGCTGCTCGCCGGCAGCGCGCTGGGTGCACGGATCGGCTCCGCCGCGACCAATATCGTCAACGAAGACGACATCAAGATCTACTTCGGGCTGATGCTCCTCGGTGGATCGATCGCCGTGGCGTTCCAGCAGGCCGGCGACTTCTTCGCCGTCGAACTGTTCAACACGGTCGGCTTCGCCCTGATCCTGCTCTCGGCGTTCATGGTCAGCGGCGCCGTGATCTACAGCACGATCACGACGATGCGAAAGCGGCCGAACGTGGCCGCGACGTCCGTGGACTGAATTCACCGTCACCGAGCCGCCGATTCGATGGGTTCCGAATCGTAACGGAGCAACGATAGTACCGGAGGATATCGCCGCTATCTGTGATAGTCGGATTTTTAGAAACGAACCGACGAGGAGGCGTGAACAACGCGACGAGGAGGCGTGAACGACGCCGATTCGCCGGTATTCCGAACTGTGAGCGACTCGGGATGGGAGCATTCTCGCCGAATAACACAGGGACATACACCCGAACCGACAATCGTCTCGAAACGGCGACGCCGCGTCGTCGCTGTTCGCTTTCGATCGAGTATGAGTGCCCCCGAATCCAGAGTCGACGTCGAACAGTTCTTGGCCAATCTCCTCGAGTTTCGCTACCGCGAAGTGACGATGGTCGGTGCAACGGTGGCCGTCCTCGCCGCTTCGATCGCGTTCTTCCCCGGGTTCGAGAACGTGGGGGACGGCGTTCAGTCCGATCTCTCGAGCGGGTTGCTCGCCGGGATCGTCCTGATCGCCGTCGTCGCCGGCGCCGTCAAGGGAATGACCGGCTTCGGCTACTCGCTCATCATGACGCCGATCGTGGCGTCGGTGATCGATCCGACCGTCGCCGTCGTCGTCCTGGCGATCCCGCCGTGGACGCTCAACATGTTCCAGATCGCCGAAACCGGGACCGGGCGGACGTTCGTTCGCGAGGAGTGGGCGCTTCTGGCGCTCGCGATCGTGGGGACCGTCATCGGCGTCGCGGCGCTGGCGACGTTCAGCGCCGGCCCGATCGTCGCGTTCGTGATCGGTCTCATTCTCCTTGGCTACGTGGCCTTTCAGGTCGTCCAGAACTTCGTCACGGTCGAGGAAGCTCACCATCCGTTCGCCCTCGGAACCGCCGGGTTCTCCCAGGGATTCCTGCTCGCATTCGCGAATCTCGGGCCGCTACTCCCGGCGTACTTCCACACCTTCGAACGGGACACCGAGCGATACATCGGCGGACTGTCGATGGTGCTCGGAACGATCTTTACGGTTCGAATCGTCCAGATGGCGCTGTTCACTGACCTGCTGACGACGTATCGGCTCTGGCTTGGCTCGGTGATCGCGGTGGTCACCACCGTCGGATTGCTGCTGGGTACGTACCTCCGACGCCTCGAGTTCGACGAGCGGACGTTCAACTGGTTCGTCGTCGGACTCCTGTTCGTCATCTCGCTCAATATCTTCCGGAACACCGTGCCGGCACTGTTCTTCTAGTCTCAGTATTCGTAGCGGTGGTTCACGTTGCGCAAGTGGGACACGAACGGCGATGACGAACGTAGATCAGTCCCGCCAGAATCAGTACGGAGAGCGCACCGAGTGCCGGTCGCAACGGATCGAAGTAGGTCATGAGTGCGGACGACCCGAACAGTGCGAGCAGAGCGACGTTACAGACCGGACAGCCGACCGCCAGAAATCCGCCGACGAGACCGCCGACCGCGAGGCGATCCTCGTTGGTCGCGCCGTCATCCTCGAGTTCGGGGTCGGCCACCTCGGTCGCCAGCCGCTGTGCGGCGTAAACGCCGGCGAGCAGCGCGGTCAGCGTCAGGAACAGGTAATCAACGGGCGTTCGCGGGACCATCCGGACGTACAGCGGATTCGGGATGAGTCCGGTAACGAGTCCGAACAGGAGGAATACGCCGGCCGCGGCGGCCGTTCCCCATCCCATCGCTCGCCGATCCGACTGGACCGATCGGAGGGTGCCCCGCTCCGTCATTTCGATCCCTCCGTGACAACGGCACACCGTTCGGGGCGCCCTGCCTGCCCGGTGAAGAATAGCGACGGCAAAAGACCGCCGACGCGGAGGAAATCCCCGTCGTACGGGAGTGACGCGAGGTCCCCGACGGACCCGGAAACGCCGAGGAGATCGGCGCCACGGCTCGCACGTCCCGGGGCGAGCAGCCCGGGAACGACCCCGAAGCGGTCGGCGAGACTCGAGCGACCGACGATCTGGAACTGTGCGACGACGTTGACGACCGCGATTCCCGACAGCAGCGCGTAGCGGACGATGGTTCGGAGTCCGAACGAGCCGTCGGTGCGGTACACCGTCTCCGTCGACGAGACTGCGGAGCGGTTCGTCAGGTGCCCGCCGATCGAATCGCACGTGAACATCTAGCTGCACCGATGCGGGGACGACTGAAATTTCCGACTCCGATTTGCTGGGTCAGCAAATCGCCGGTTCCGTTCGCGCCACCAGGACGCTCGAGGTCGCCGACCCGGAGCGTCCCCGTTCGATGCCGTTTTGCTGACCCAGCAAATCGGCGGACTGATTTAGGGCCTGCGGGGCGAACGTGACCGCGAGTTCGACTGACGGCGCCCGATCGGATTTGTGGCAGGGCGTCTCGCGCCGAGTCGACGCTGCTTGCACCAGACAGCAGCATACGCTTGTCTCCCAGCCGCAGAGATTCGATATGACCAGCGACGGCGACACGCGGTTCGGGTTGCGCGAGCGAACGAAACCGTTCGTTCGAGCGGGCGTCGTCCTCGGGATCGGGCTGGGGGGCTTCTTCGACGGGATCGTCCTCCACCAGCTCCTGCAGTGGCACCACATGCTGTCGGCCCGGACGGATCCGACGGTTCTCAGCGACCTGCGACTGAACGTCGTCGCCGACGGCCTCTTTCACGTCGGCACCTACCTCTTTACGATCGCGGGGATCGTCCTCCTGGTACACGCGTGGCGACGGTCGGACGTTCCGCCATCGGGACGAACGCTCCTCGGATCGACGATCCTCGGCTGGGGCGTCTTCAACCTCCTCGAGGGGCTCGTGAACCACCACCTCCTCGAGATCCACCACGTCTGGCCTGCGGGGCCGGGGAGCGTCCTCCTCTGGGACGTCGGCTTCCTCCTCTGGGGTCTGCTTTTCGTCGTCGGCGGCTATGCCGTGATCCGGCTCGACGAACGGTCGATCGCCGGCGCTCGAGGAGAGCGCGCGACGGACGATCGACCGACGTGACCGAAAGACGGACGCGGGAGTGCGGCCGCTATTGGGCACGGCTATCTCGTGTTGCGGACCGAGACAGTCGCGATCACAACGGTTGCGATTTACCTCCCTCCTCGGTGCCAGTTGGACCGATGACCAGACACGTATCATGACGGTCGGCCCTCGGAATCGCCGGAGTGGCTGATTCACGGTGCTAGCGGGCTGTGGTGGCGGTTCTGAGAACGGGGACGAGAACGGCGACGGCGGCGACGGTCCGTCGTCCGACGACGAAGCGTGGACGGACGTCTCGGAGTTTTACCTCGAGGGGCGAGTCGAAGCGTGGACGTTCGTCGAGCCGTCGGACGTCGTCGGCGGAATGGACAACCCCACGATCACGCTGATCGAGGGGAACGAGTACGACTTCACGTGGGTCAATAGCGACGGGGTCACGCACAACCTCGAGATCAGAGACGAGAACGACGAGGTCGTCGAGGATTACCAGAGCGACGACGTGGGTACCGAGGGCGAGGAAGCGTCGATCGAGGGCCTCGTCGCGACCCCGGAGATGACGACCTACATCTGCCAGTTCTACCCCTCGACGCAGGTCGGCGATATCGAGGTCCAAAGCGAGTAGCGCCCGCTCCTCGATTCGGACGGCCCGTTGCAAACCGGAACGAACCGGAAGAGCGGAACCCGATCGACGGCTCGATAGCGAACCGTCGCTCCTGTCGGACCCGGTCTCGCAGGCCAGCGATCCGGGTCGGCGTGTACGTCTATGTGGATCGGTGATGACCCTCGAGTAGTGGCCGAACGACCACACGAACTGCCGGCCGATCGCGTTGTGGCGGCCCTCGAGTCGCAACCGACCGGACTGACGAGCGAGCAGGCGCGTCGGCGACGCGCGGAGCACGGCGAAAACGAAATCGCCGGTAGCGGCGGTCGATCCCCGGTCGAGATCGGTATCGCGCAGTTCGACAGCGTCCTGATCTGGGTCCTGCTGGCAGCGGCCGTCCTCTCGGTCTGGGCCGGCAACGCCGTCGACGCGATCCTGATCGCGATCATCGTCGTCGCCAACGGTATCTTCGGGTTCGTCCAGGACTACCGAGCCGAACGGAGTCTCGAATCGCTGCGTGAACTGGCCGCACCGACGGCCGCGGTTCGACGGGACGGCGAGATCCGCGAGATAGACGCGATAGCGGTCGTTCCCGGCGACGTCGTCGTTCTCCGCGGCGGCGACGTCGTTCCAGCCGACGGGCGACTCCTCGAGGCGACCGACCTCGAGGTCGACGAGGCGGCGCTGACGGGTGAGAGCGCTCCGGTCTCGAAGTCGTCGGACCCGGTCGAATCGGGGACCCCGATCGCGGAACGGACGAGCATGGTCTACAAGGGGACCAACGTCACCCGCGGCAAGGGCGTCGCAGTCGTCACGGAGACGGGAATGAAGACTAAAGTCGGGGAGATCGCGCGAGAACTGGCCGCGACCGAGGAGACGCGGACGCCGCTGCAGGACGAACTCGACGACCTGGGACGGACCCTTGGGATCGGCGTACTCGTTCTCTCGGCGTTCGTCGCGCCGCTGTTGCTCCTCCGCGGGACAGACGCAGTCCAGGCTGCCCTGACCGCAGTGTCGCTCGCCGTCGCTGCGGTCCCCGAGGGACTGCCCGCCGTTGTCACGCTCGCGCTTGCGCTCGGCGTCCGGCAGCTGGCCGAGGAGAACGCGCTCGTTCGGCGGCTTCCGGCCATCGAGGCGCTCGGTGCGGTCGATGTCGTCTGTACGGACAAGACGGGTACGCTCACGAGGGGCGAGATGACGGTCAGTAGGCTCTGGGTGAACGGCACCGCCGTCGGTCTCGACTCCAGAGACGCCGACGCGAACGTGCACTCCGACCGTGAGAGACTGCTCTTGCGCATCGGCGCCCTCTGTAACGACGCGACGCTCGAGGACGGTGGCGACGATCCGACCGAACGGGCGCTGCTCGAGGCCGCTGATCGACGCGGCGTCGACGTCGACGAACTCCGCGCCGAGAACCCGCGAACCGACGAGGTTCCGTTCTCCTCGGAGCGGAAGTGGATGGGGACCGTCCACGGTGACGTCGGCTACGTCAAGGGGGCGCCCGAGGTCGTCCTCTCGAACTGCGAGCGGATCCTGACCGCCCGTGGGCCGAAGCCCCTGACTGACGAGCGTCGCGAGCGCGTCGAGACGACGATTCGGGAGTTCGGTGACGACGCGCTTCGCGTCCTCGCTGGAGCCTATCGCGAGGGGCCGGCCGACGCGAACGATCTCGCCGACGAGTTGACGTTCGTGGGGCTGGCCGGAATGATCGATCCGCCTCGCGAGGAGGTCGCCGACGCGATCGCCGAGACCGGACGTGCCGGAATCGACGTGAAGATGGTAACTGGCGACAACGTCCGGACCACACGGGCGATCGCCGAGTCACTCGGTATCGGTACGAGAGTACTCGAGGGGAGCGAGAGCGTTACAAGACCGAGGAAACGACGTGCGATGACCGGTGACGGCGTCAACGATGCACCGGCGTTGAAAAACGCCGACGTCGGCGTCGCGATGGGGATTCGCGGCACCGACGTCGCCAGGCAGGCGTCGGATATCGTTCTGCTGGACGACAACTACGCGACGATCGAACGCGCCGTCGAACGCGGGCGAGGGATCTTCGACAATATCTGGAAGTTCGTGGCTTACCTCCTGAGCGCGAACGTCGCGGAGGTGGCGATCGTCTTTCTCGCCTCGCTGTACGGCTACCTCATCCTGCCGGCCGTGCAGTTGCTGTGGATCAACCTGCTGACCGACGGGTTGCCGGCGCTGGCGTTAGGTGCCGACCCCGAGAGCGGTGACGTGATGGAACGGCCACCGCGCGATCCCGATCGGGGGATCGTCGGACGCCAGATGCTCGGGCTGATCGGCGGGATGGGTACCGTGACCACGGTCGTCCTGCTCGCGCTCATGTACTATACGCTGGAAGGCGCCGCCGCCGTCACGCCGTACACGATGACGATGGTCTTTACGGGATTCGTCTTCCTCGAGTTCGCGGGGCTCTACGTCATCCGGTGGCTTCGCGGGACGCCGACGGTCTCGAATCCGTGGCTCACCGCTGCCGTCGCGGCGTCGGCCGCGCTACAACTCGCCGTGCTGTACACCCCGCTCAACCGATACTTCGGGACGGTTCCGCTCGGCCTCGCTGACTGGGGACTCGTCGGCGTCGTCCTCGCGGCGGGTCTCCCCGCGTACGTCGCGGTCGCCGCACTCGTCAAGCGGTTCGATCGGTGATATCGGCCCCGGTCACTAAGGCCGTCGATCCCGATCGTACGACACGTGACTCCCTCGATACGCCGACTCGTCATCGACGTCATGAAGCCACAGGAGCCGGACATTCTCGAGTTCACCGACACCGCCGCCGACTGCTCCGGCGTCGACGGCGTCAACGCCGTGCTGATCGAGACCGATCGCGAGGTCCAGAACCTCAAGCTCACGATCGAGGGCGAAGACATCGACGCGGACGCGCTCGAGGCGGCCGTCGCCGACCTCGGCGGAACGGTTCACTCCATCGACCAGGTCGTCTGCGGCGAGCGCCTCGTCGAACAGGTCGAAACGCCCCAGGACCGGTGAGTCGGTGAGCGACGTGTCTTCGCTTCGCGACCGTTTCGATAACGTTCGAAGGCTCCTCGAGGACGAGGAGGTCAGATCGATCTCGCGGCGGTACTTCATCTCCAACGGGTTCGACGGCACGCTGACGTGTATCGGCGTTGTCGTCGGTGCGTACCTGTCCGGCGTCACCGACGGCCTCACCGTAATCACGATCGGCCTCGGCGCGGCCGTCGGGCTGGGAACGTCGGGCGTCTGGAGCGTCTGGGAGATCGAACGCGCCGAGAAACAGGCCGAACTGATGGAACTCGAGCGGGCGATGTTGGCCGATCTCGAGGACACAGCGGTGCGACGACGGCGAGCGGGCGCTCGAAAGATCAACGCGATCGCGAGTGGAATCGGTCCGCTGATCGGCATCCTCCTGCCGCTGGGTCCGTTTCTCGGGCAGGGTATCGTCGTCTCCATGCTCGAGGCGACGCTGCTCGCTATCGCCGTCGGCGTCGCCGTCCTGTTCGTGTTCGGGGCGTATCTCGGCTCGATTTCCAAACAGAACTGGATCGTCGCCGGGGTCCGGATGGGGCTCGCGGGAATCGTCGTCGCCGTCCTCAATCTGTTTCTGCCGGGATGAGCGTCCGAACCCGGTCGCATCGTTCGCACGATCGGCTGATGCGGCCGCCGTCCGAACTCCCGAGTCAGTTCCGACCGTAACCCGCGCGGCTACCTGACGACGATGACGGGTGTCGGCGATCGCCGGACGACGCCCTCCGCGACGCTTCCGAGTAGGATCCTGGATACGCCTTCCCGACCGTGGCTTCCGATGACGATCGCGTCGTACGCCTCCTCTTCTGCCCGGTCGACGATCGTCCGTTTCGGCTTGCCGACTTCGACGTCCGTCTCGAGGGTGCGGTCGCGTTCCCGTGCGATCTCGGTCGCCTCCTCGAGGATCTCCGCGCCGCGTTCGCGGCCCCGTTTCATATCGATTTCCTCCGCTGCGCTGAAGGCATCCCAGTAGCCTTCGGGGACCGGAACGACGTACAGCGCCGTGACGGCCGCGTCGGGAAAGGTATCGAACGCGTACTCGAGCGCCGCTGCAGCCGGACCGGAGCCGTCGTACGGTACCAGAATTCGTTCGCTCATGGTCGGATAAAGGTCGGGAACCGATATAATGGTAGGCGGTCGTTCTCGCGGGAGGGAAACCGACGCCGGCGCTCGAGCGGCCGGGCTCCGAATCGGTCGGCTGTGTATCCGTTGCCAGGGAACGCAACCGCCACCACGAGAGACGACGTCTCTCGGCCCACTCGACCTCGAGGGGTTCAAGACACGTTCCGCAGAACGATCGCCGACCGTTGTGCGGTCTCGGTTCACTGGATCGATAGAAACTCGCCGAACGACAGTTTTTTTCTACCTGTATAACAAATGTACGTATGTAATTTTGTGTCGGCTCGGAGAATCGGCGAGGGGGTCGTTCCGAACCGTCCGTATCGACCGTGTCCGTGGGCTTCCCCGACGGCGCGATCGACGCCACGCTCCGGGAGGGCGTCCTCGTCCCGGACGAATCCGTCGATTTATGTCGGTCTCGACGCACGCATTCGTATGCAGATCGGCCTCACCGTCGGCGACTCGCTCGAGCGAACGGAACGGACGACCGCGGGATTCGATCTGGCGGAGCTGTCGATCGGCAAGGGGCGCGATCCTGACGCGATCGATACGGCTCGTCTCGAGGCGATCCTCGCCGATGCGAACGTCGACCTCTGCGTGCACCTCCCGTTCGAGCAGGTCGTCGTGACGCCGGTGCCCGAGATCAACGACGCGATCGTCGACTTCCTGTCGCGGCTGCTCGAGTGGGCCGGCGGCGTCGGCGCGGAAAAGGCCGTCCTTCACGGCACTGCCCGGAATCCGCACGACACGGACCTGCGACCCCGCTTCGCCGACCAACTCGTGTCGATCGCGTCGGCTGGCGATGACGCCGGCGTGGAACTCGTCGTCGAGAACGTCGGCCACCAGAAGCGTGGCTACCCGCTGTCGGTGCTGGGAGACCTCGCGCGCGAGACGGGGACGCCCGTCTGCTTCGACGTCGGCCACGCCTACATGGAAGACGGCACCGACGGGATCGACCGCTTCCTCTCGAGTTACGGCGACCTCGTCTCGCATCTCCACGTCCACGACGCGCGTCGCCGTGGCGACACGCACCTGCCGATCGGCGCCGGCGAGATCGATTACGGACTCGTCGCGGAACACCTCGCGGGATTCGACGGTACCGTCGCGATCGAGGTCTTCACCGACGACGTGGCGCTGTTACGAGACACCGCTCGACGCGTAGAAACGGCACTCGAGGCCGACGAGTGACCAGTACCCGCCGCCCGGTTCGTTACCCTGGCGCCCGAAACGCTTTGAGACGGAACCGCAGGACGATCGGCTCGAGAACGTCTTCCTCGCCCGTCCACGTGATCGTCACCTCGGTGAGTCGGTACGACGGACCGACCGGGACTTTCTCGGCTGTCAGTTCGGCTCGCCACCCCTCGCCTTCGATCGCGTTCGACCCGATTCGCTCGCCGCCGAGAGATTCCAGGTAGCCCATCGCCTGCTCGAGCGACAGCCCGCGAAAGCGCCGCGTCACCCGGAGCACGCCGTCTTCGACCGATCGCTCGACCGGCGGGATCGCCTCGAGCGCGGCTCGCCGTTTCAGCAGTCGTAGCGAGAGGTTACGCTGCGTCAGTGTGGGTTCGGATCGTGACACAGGAGGTTCCTCACGCTTTCCTTCGCCGGCTGGAGGGATAACGGTTCGCTCAGTGAAAAGAGAGCGTCGACGTTCGACGGGTCGCGACGGTCGAAAGCGGATCCATCGCCCCCACAACTGATAGCGTCCGTCGTTGTAGCGGCGGGTACGAACGATGCACGCGCCCTCACTTCCGGACCGAACGCTCGAGGCGTACGCCGACGTCACGGAGCCCGACCGACTCGAACAGCTCCGCTCGCTCGCCGGGGTGCTTTCGGATCGCCGGATCCTTCACGTCAATTCGACCGCCACCGGCGGCGGCGTCGCCGAGTTACTTCGGTCGATCGTACCGGTGTGTAACGACCTCGGGGTCGACACCGACTGGCTCGTGATGGACGCCACCGACGACTTCTTCGCGGTGACCAAGGCGATGCACAACGGGCTCCAGGGGGACGGTCCGCCGTTGACCGAGGAGATGAAAGCGACCTACCGGTCGGTGACCGAACGAAACGCGGCCGAACTCGAGGGCGAGTACGATCTCGTCGTGATCCACGACCCACAGCCTCTGGGGCTGCTCGATCGCCTCGCGGAGACGATGCCGGACGCGGCGATCGTCTGGCGCTGTCACGTCGACCTCACCGACCCCCTCGAGGAGTACCGCGCGTTCGTCGCCGAGTACGTGTCTCGGGTCGACCACGCGATCTTCAGTCGGATGGCCTACGCGGGGGACGTCGGGGCGCTGACGACGAGCGTCGTGTACCCCTCGATCGATCCCGTTACGGAGAAGAACCGATCGCTCGACGAGACGGCGGAGGCGGCCGAACGCGACCGACTGGATCCCCTGTCGTTCGACCGGCCCCTGGTCGCGCAGATCTCCCGGTTCGATCCCTGGAAGGACCAGTTCGGTACGCTGGAGGCGTACCGTCGGGCCAGCGACACCGTTCCGGACCTGCAACTGGCGCTGGTCGGCGCGATGGCCGGCGACGATCCGGAGGGGATGGCGGTGTACGAACGCGTCGCCGAAGCGGCGGTCGACGATCCGAACGTCCACGCGCTGACCGACCTGCCGGACACGACGGTGAACGTCCTGCAGCGTCGGTCGGACGTCGTCGTCCAGAAGTCGCTTCGCGAGGGATTCGGACTGGTCGTCTCGGAAGCCCTCTGGAAGCGTACGCCCGTCGTCGGATCGAACGTCGGCGGCATTCCGCTGCAGATCGTCGACGGGGAAAGCGGCTATCTCGTCGACCCGAACGACGCGTCGAGCGCGGGCGATCGCATCCTCGATCTCCTCGAGAACGAGCGTCGCCGGACGAGGTTCGGAGCGAACGGGCGGGAGTCCGTTCGCGAACGCTTCCTGCTTCCGCGACAGCTCGCGGATCTGCTCGAGGTCCTCGTCGGGACGCTTGGCGTCGATTCGGACGGATGACGACCGATTGCGACGGCGCAGGCGACGAACACCGGCCCCGCACAATTATCCCCGCAGATAGTGAAGGCGGTACCGATGACCCGGCTCATCGAATCAATACTGATACCGACGGACGGCAGCGAGGGGGCCCTCGCGGGAGCGAGGTGCGGGATCGCTCTCGCATCTCGGACCGGGGCGGACGTCCACGTACTCTCCGTAGTCGACGTCCGGATCGGGGTGACGGACGGAGCGTTCGAGGCGCTCGAGAAGGACGCGGAGGACGCGGTGGACCGGATCGCGACGCTGGCACGCGAGTACGACTCGGCCCTCGAGGTCACGACGGCGGTCAGGCAGGGGACGCCGTTTCACTCGATCCGCGAGTACGCCACCCGGCGCGAACTCGACGTCGTCGCGATGGGAACGAAGGGCCGAACGGGGCTCGATGGGGTTCTCCTCGGGAGCGTCACCGAGAACGTCCTCCGGACGGCGCGAACGCCCGTGCTGGCCGTTCCGCCGGCCGCTGCCGAGTCCGCGATCGACGACGTCGCGTTCGACCAGCTGCTCCTCCCGACGGACGGCAGCGATGGGGCCGCGATCGCAACCGGGTGGGGGATCGCGCTGGCGACCCGGCTGGGATCGACGGTTCACGCGGTCTACTCCGTCGACACGAGCCGGTTTTTCGGGTCGCAAGAGCCGGGCGACCTCCTCGAGGCGCTCGAGCGCCGCGGCGAGGAGGCGGTCGAAACGGTCCGGGAGCGGGCCGCGGCCGCCGGCGTCAGCGTCTCCGGAACGCTCGTGACTGGACCGCCGACGGACGCGGTCCTCACGTACGCGGCCGACCGCGACGTCGATCTGATCGTGATGGGGACCCACGGCCGAACCGGAATCGGGCAGTGGTTTCTCGGGAGCGTCACGGAAAACGTCGTTCGGGAGGCCGACGTGTCGGTGTTTTGCGTCCCGGTCAGCGCCGAGTCGCCGTGACGTCGCGTCTCGAGATCGGGACCGAAACCGGGACCGACGCTCACTCCGACACGCCGTCCGGAGTCGGAATTCGGGTGTACGCGCCGATTATCGCGTCACGAAGCGCGATTTCGCCGAGCGTCGCACCCTCGTCGACGATCGATCCGCGAACGGTCGTCGCTTCGAGGGCGACGCCCGGAAAGATCACCGCCCGAGCGACGGTCGCGTCGACGAGGGTCGCGTCTGCCATGACGTGAACGCCCGCGCCGATCGTCGTGTTCTCGAGCGACGCCGCGTCGGCGACTCGTGACCCGCCGTCCAGGTGCCAGGCGACGGCGTCGAGGTACCGCTCCCGGGTACCGATATCGAACCAGGCGCCCTCGAACGTGTACGCGTACGTCGGCTCGCGGCTTCGAAGCCACCGGACGAACCAGCCGGGCTCGTCCGGATCGTTCCCCGCCTCGAGATACTGCGAGAGGAGAGATAGCGTCTCGCGAGGGAACGCGTAGCACCCGACCGACACGTACGTCCCCCGCGGGTCGTCGGGCTTCTCCCGAAAGTCGACCACGCGATCGTCCTCCAGGTCGACGACGCCGTACCCGACAGCCCGTTCCGGCGAGCCGACGTCGACGGCGGCGATCGTCGGCGCCTCCGTCCGATCGTAGTACTCGAGGAAGTCTCCGATCGCGAACTCGAAGAGGTTGTCTCCGGCGACCACCAGCAGGTCGTCGTCGATTCCCTCGCGCTCGAGGAGTTCCGCGAGTCCGCTGACGACGCCGAATTTCTCCGCTTCCGTGCGCGTTTCCTCGACCGACAGTTGCGGTTTGTCGTACGAACGCTTCGCCAGGCGTGCCCGGAAGTCGTCGGCGAAGCGTTCGTTCGTGCTGACGTACACCGTCTCGATGCGGTCCTCGGCCTCGAGTTTGTCGTAGATGCGGTCGACGACGGTCGTCTCCCCGAGCGGGAGAAGCATCTTCGGTCGGTGTCTCGTGATCGGCCACAGCCGGGTCGCGTATCCGCCGGCCAGGACGACGGCGTCCACGGTTCAACTCACCGCGAACGGAACGTCCGTCGGAGTCGTCGCGACGGCTGTGCGATCCGGCGGTACGCTCGAGACCCCCGAGAACTGCGTGCGTCTCGCGATCGAATTGCAGGCCATTCTCGCATTACTCCGGGCGGTTCCCACCGACGGCTCCCACGACCCCGGTAGTAAACCTTTCACCGATCGACGGCCGCGGTTTTCGTCGCCCGGTCGACGTTCGAACGCCGGACTACCGGTGTGGCCACGACTGAATCTCGTCGTAGTCGCCCGGAACGACGGGGCCGTCGAGAAGCGGGTCGTCGGTCGCGACCATGCACTCGTGGAGTCGCTCCGAAAGCTCGAGGCGCACGTCCTGATAGCGGGGTTCCTCAGCGACGTTGTCGTCCTCCTGTGGCGCATCCCGAAGGTCGTATAGCTCCTCGTAGTGGCGCGCCGGAGTCGCGACCGCTTCGCGGACTTCGCGGCCGGATTCGCTCGCGAACACGTCCGCCAGGAGGTAGACGGTCGGGAGCGGCCAGAAGCGCCGGACGTACTTGTAGCGCTCCGTCCGAATCGCACGGATCGGATTGTACGTGTCGTGCCAGGTCATCTCGGCGAAGATCCGGTCCCGTTCGTCGTAGGTTCCGTACTCGTCGGCGACGAGCGCGGCGAAGCTCCGCCCGGCGAGCCCGTCGGGAACGTCGACCCCCGCGAGTTTGAGGATCGCCGGCAGGACGTCGACGTTGCTCAGGAGTTCGTCGTAGCGCTCGCCCTCGTCGACGACGCCGGGATAGCGCATCACGAGCGCCGCTTCGATTCCAGCGTCGTAGCAGGTGCCTTTCGCCCGGGGGAACGCGATGCCGTGTTCGGTCGTAACGATCACGAGCGTCTCGTCCTCGATGCCCGCCGAAACGAGCGCCTCGAGAATCGTCCCGATAGCCTCGTCGATCGCGACGATCATGCCGCGCATCTCCCCGAAATCGTGGCGGATTCCCCGTCTGTCCGGAAGGTACGGCAGCGGCCGCACGTCGTCCGGATCGTCGGCGTCGTAGTAGCCCGCGTCGAACCCGAATCGGCCGTTCTCCTCCTCGACGCGGTGGCACTCGAAGAACCCGATCGACGCGAAGAAGGGGTCGGTGTACGCGTCCGCGTCCAGGTACGACGCGACGACCGACGCGACGTTTCGCGCCCGGTTGGCCTGGTGGACCGCCGGCGAGACGCCCGGGTAGAGGTTCCCCTCGGAGTGGACGTGATCGTACTCGAGGCGATCCGTGTCCTGCGTAATGTGCTGGAGCCCGAACAGGTGGGTTTCGTAGCCGGCGTCGCCGAGGTAGTGGGGGAGGATACGCTCGGCGTCGTGGAGCTCCCAGTTGCCGTGGGCGAGCCCCATGAGCCCGTTGACGTGGGGCATACGACCGGTCATGAGACTGCCACGGCTCGGCGAGCACTGGGGAGCGGACGCGAAGTGCCGGTCGAACACCGCGCCGTCAGCGGCGAGCGCGTCGATATTTGGGGTCTCGATGTCGACGCCGTAACAGCCGAGATAGCGGCCGGTGTCGTGACCGTGGATCAGGAGGACGTTCGGTCGTTCGTCGGCCATGCCCCCGTTCTACGGCGGCGTGTCAGATAGTAATTAACCTCCTTCGCGGCGATCGACTCGGAGCGTGCGTTCATCAGCGAATCGGATTGACATTCTCCCGCGCCTAAAGACGTCCCCAGAACGCTCCGCGTTCTGGTGTGCGAACGAGACGCGTCGCGTCTCGTTAACGCGGGAATCCCCGAAGGGGAATTCACGGTTGCACGTTTCCTCGGTAGTCAAGTTCCCTTTCGGGAGCCACATCAACGGTTGCCTCCCAATTATGACCGAGGGAGTGCGTTGCAGTGCGTGTAGCCTGTCAATGGGGCCTTCCGTCCGACGCGCGGTTGGCGTTTCAACGCGACGAATACCGTCCGTCGCTCCACGGCAGGGTATTCAGCCTGCACGGTACCACGATTCGCGTCGCCCGAAGCGTTATGTCGTGGGTTGGTTCAGTCGGATTTGTTACCATGCGAGAAGTCAGAGCGAAGCTCTGGTATCGTCGAAGACGGTATTTCTCAACGTGCGAACTCCGGTACTTCCGGTTACAGGATACAACTCCATCAAGCTTACGCGCGTATCCACGGCCTCAAAACCGTGGCATTGCGCTGTGCCCCCTGTAACGATCGCGACGACGCCGTGCGACGGACGGTCGGTCGATCAAACGCCGCGATACCGTTCGGGGACGTACGAATGTAACCCGGCCGGGACCGCCCGGGCGAGCCGCTCGGCGACGGTCGCCAGCGGTTTCCGCAACAGGACGTAGACGGCCGACACTGCGAGGAGCGCGAGCGCAGCCCCGGCAACCGGCCCGTCGGCCACGACGACGAGCGGCGCTGCCGCGCCCCCGGCGAGCGCGAGGTCCTCCGGCGCCCCGTCGTATCGCACCCAGCGGCGCGGACGGATCCAGCGGTCGTGGTAGTGGCTGTAGACTGCCCGCTCGGAGTCCGCGAGCCACGGGCGCAACTCGAGGCCGCCGCCGGCGGCGTCGATCGCGGCGTGTGCCGCCGCCGCAGCCAGACCGACGGCGAGCGAGACGGTCGGCGTCGACGGAACGAGGACCGCCAATCCAGCAGCCGGTCCCGCTGCGAGGGCGGCGTACACGGGATAGTGGAGCGTCTTTCGGTGACCGGCGTAGAGATCGAGGTCGGGGGCGAGTCCGCCGGCGAGCCCGGCGAGGAACGCGGCCGGGGCGAACTCCGGAGCGATCGCGAGGACGGGGAGCGCGAGTACCATCCCCAAGAGCGCGTGAGTCGTCGCCATCATCGTGACTCGTTGTAGCGGTCAGAGCTGTAAATGGGTTTCTTGCGGGCGGCGTGTCGTTCCGTCTCGCGCGGACGTCGATCGTCGCCGACGAAACGACGCGCTCGAGCGGACGGCGGAGCGCGGACTCGAGTGAACGGTCCCGTCGGTACCCCCGATGCTCACGCCTCGGCGGCGAGGTCGCCGAGAACGCGGTCGCCGAGTGCGAGAACGAGTATCGCACCCACGAGATCGAACCCGAGGTCGAGAACGGTGTCCCGTTTCCCGTACGAGACGAGTACCGGTTCGATACCGAAACGTTTCCCCGCAGCGTGTACGCCGTACTCGACGATTTCCCAGACGAGTCCGAGGCAGACGACCGCGGCGACGACGCGAGGCCGAGGGTCGCGACCCCGATGCCGGCTGATCGCGAAGACGGCACCGCCCAGGATCGACGAGGAGTGCACGTGTGTGAGGTGATCCCACCACCAGACGTCGTCGTACGGACCGAGCATTCCGATCGCGTGGGTGATCATCGCGGTCTGTACGTACACGCGCTGCCAGGGTCGAAACTCGATACCGTACGCCCGCTCAGCGAGGGCGGGAAGATGCGTTCCCACCGCCGCAACGGCGGCGTTTACGACCGCACCCGGGTCGCGCCGACGGACTCCGACCACGAATACCGCGACCAGTGCGCATCTGATCCTGCGTTCCGCCCCGCGTACGATCGACGTTTTCATAGTGCCAGTTCGTAGTGGTCAGGCGGAACCCATAGGGATACCGACCTCCGACTCGAGCGCCGGCCCGGTAACGCGTCGCCGAGCGGGCCCGCGGTCGATCGCCGGATCGCGCCTCGAGCACGCCGGACACGAACTGCGCGTCACCGACGTTTCGGCCGACGCACAGCGTTAACTCGCTGGCGGTGGGAGCACCCGCACTATGACGGACGTTCAGGCCCAGTTGCAGTCCGACATCCGAGCGCTCGAGGGACTGCCGGTG
Source organism: Natronococcus sp. JC468 (assembly GCF_012163165.1). Taxonomy (NCBI): domain Archaea; kingdom Methanobacteriati; phylum Methanobacteriota; class Halobacteria; order Halobacteriales; family Natrialbaceae; genus Natronococcus; species Natronococcus sp. JC468. Next base: position 116,235 of record NZ_JAAVUO010000006.1, on the reverse strand, counting down.
TTCGTCGCGTACAACGCGAACATCGACGCGATCGTCCGGGTCGGCGAGGGCCTCGAGTCGTCCCTCGAGCGGCCGCCCGACCCCGGCGAACGTCACCCGCCGAGTCCGCTGGAGTCGAAACGCGACCTCGCGACGGCGATCACGCACGCGATGGCGGCGGGCCGGGGTGATGAGGTCGCGATGACCGACGAGTTCGCCGCCACGCTCGAGGCGGAGCTGGAGCCCGACACCCAGCAGATGGGCGGCCAGACGGGGATCATGACGAACCTCGCCGCTTCGCTGGGTGCGTCGCCGGTCGTGTACACGTATCTGCTCTCGGACCGACAGCTCTCGATGTTCGACCACCCGGACGCGGTGGAGTACCCCTTTGTCGAGGACGGCGAGGTGAAGTTCGTCCCGCTGCGCGAGGCCGTCGACGCGAACCGAACGAAGATCAACTGGGTGTTCGAGTTCAGGGTCGGCGACGAACTCTTCGACGTCCGGGCGTTCGAAGACGCCCGGTTCATCGCGGCTTCGCGACCGCCGGAGTTCGACCTCGTCGCCGGCGACCTCGACGCGCACGTCGATCAGGTCGGCGAGGTCGTCGACGGCGCGTTGCTGGCCGGCTATCACAATCTCACGCCCGACCACGTCGAGGAGGGCTACGAGGAGGCTCACCGTCACGCTCGGGAGGTCATCCGCCGACTCCGATCCGGGGAGCTGCCGATCCACATCGAGTACGCCGTGACCCACGACGACGACCTCCGGGAAAGCATCTACCGGTGGATCCTGCCCGAGGCGACCGTCGTCGGCACGGATCCGTACGAACTCGCCCTCCTCTACGAGGATGCCGAACTCGGTGCGGTCGACGCGGCACCGACGGAAGAGACGCCGTTCGAACCCGACGAAATCCTCACCCACTATCGCATGCTCGACGCGATCCGTGAGGAACTCGACGTCGCGTGTCTCCGGCTTCACGCGATGGAGTACCACCTCTCCGTAACGGACTCCTCTCTCCCCCCGAGGGCGGTCGAGCGCGGTCTCGAGTTCGCCGCCGTCAACGCCGCGACGAAGGCCGCACTGGGCGGGATCACGTCTCCAGACGACCTCGAGACGGGACTGGAGTACGAGCCGTCGGCGAACGGTACCGAAGCGGTCGCACTTCTCGCGGACCACCTCGAGGAGACGGCCGAGAACGGCGTCCTTTGCACCCCGACGGTCGTCGCCTGTCCCAACCGCGTCGTCGACGATCCCGCGGGGACGGTCGGGATCGGCGACATCGTTTCCGCGTCGAGTTTCCTCCTCGAGCTCGCCGTCGCCGACGGTCGCGACGGACGGGATCGGTAACCGTCCGTTCGGAGCGTCTATCGCCACCGCTACCGGTCCGGGTCGCCGACGAGTCGGGAAGCGGTCGACTCCCGGCGCAAGACGTCGGTACGGACGGCTGTTCCGATCCGACGCGAGCGGCTGATCGAGCGACACCTATACGGGTCCACCGCCGCGTCGGGTGAGCGTGCACAATCGTTATCGTTCGAGCAGGCGTATACCGTACCGATTCACGACGGAGCGCTCGAGACGTTTCTTTCTTTCTCGGCTCCGAATCGGAGAATCACGAGGAACGCAGATGGCCACAGAAGGTACCGTTCGACGCGGCGGGGTACAGCCAGTAGAACTCTATCGGTTCGAGGGAACGGACGTCTGGCAAGAGGGCGACGAAAACGCGCGGATCCGCGGATATTTCCCGCTGTCGCCGGGCACGCCGAACGCTAGCGAGGTCGCGGGCGAGGAGGTGACGATCGTCTGTCTCGAGATCGAACCCGGAAACTACCTGCCGACTCACCGCGACAGCAACGAGGAACTGCTCGTCGTCGTCGACGGAACGGTCGAGGCGTCGGTCGGCGAGGAGAGGGTCGAACTCTCGAGCGGCCAGTGCGCGATCGTTCCCGAGATGGAACCACACGGGATTCGAAACGTCGGCGACGCGACCGCTCGAGTTATCGGGTTCTTTCCGACCGACGAACTGACCGCGACGTTCGACGAGACCCTGATGCCGTTCGACAGCACCGTCGTCACCATCGGCGGACGGGGCGAGTAGACGCCGAGTCGCAGCGAGCACTGACCGCCACTTCTTTCGCCGCGACACCCGCCTCGATCCGTGATCCGACAGCGCTCCGATCACGGATCGGTTCGCTCTCGGATCGGCTCGGAGTGATCCCGGTACGTCGCGAAGACGCGCTCGGCCCAGCCGCGAGCGATGGCCGAGTCGGAGTCGACGAACACGCGCATCGTCCCGGTTCGTTCGTCGTAGCCGGCGACGCCGACCCGATCGTCGAAGACGGCGAGACCGTACGGAAGCGCCTCGCGCGTCCGAAGCGTCAGGTGTCCCGCGTCGATGGCCTCGCGAAGCTGATCGGGGTAGCTCTCGAAGAGCACGTCGACGACCTCGGGGAGGTAGATGAGTTCCACGTCGCGACCGTCGAACAGCCGCTCCGACGGCTCCGCGAGCCCCAGCGGGAGCATGGGGGTTGTGTTGAATCCGCGAAGGGTCTCGCTCCCGCGCAGTAGCTCCACGAACCGGGACGCCGGTGCGTAGGGGTCGTCGGGCGTCGCCGTCGTCACCGTCCCGTCCGCAAACGGTGCGACGACGAACTCCCGGTGTCTCTCACAGATCGACTCGAGCAACGGAGCGAGCGCCGTCGCAGCCCGCAGGTCCCGCTCGAGACGGACGACCGCGTCGGCGTAGGCCTGCCCCGTTCCCGTCAGCGTGAACCGGTTGTCGACTCGTTCGGCCAGATCGTGATCCTCGAGCCAGCGAGTGAACCGGTGGCTCGTCGCCCGGGAGACGTCGAGTTGTGCCTCGAGGTCGTTCCGGTCGAGCGGTTCGGCTACCAGCGCCTCGAGGAGGTCGCGGTGACGGACGACGTCGAGGAGCTCGTCGGTCGCCATTCGCTCGCCGAGTTCGTGTGCCGATACCGTACTCGACTCCAGCTCGCGGCTGGTTTCTAGAATTTCGTCCAGGACTGTGTTTCCCATCTCGATCACGTCGATCTCGCCGATCGGGACCTCTACGTGTCTCACGCGGATAGCTCTATCTCAGGTGCTGAGACGGACTCCGTCAGGCGACACTGAACTTCGAGGGTGCGGGAGCGATCGATAACTGACTACACGTGAGTCGAGCGCGTCCATACGACCATGGAACGGAGAACCGAGTCCGACGGGCGAACGGGATCGACGAGCGAACGGAACGAAGCGGTCCCGTGGCGATCCCGGACGGTACAGATCGTGTTGACGAGTACGGCGCTGGCGCCGCTCGGCGTGCCGCTGATCAGCCCCGCTCTGCCGGTGTTCAGGGACGTGTTCGGGATCACCGACGCGCAGGCGAGTCTCCTGGTAAGTACCTACTTCCTCGTGGGGATCGTTCTCTCGCCGTTCATCGGCATCCTCGCCGATCGCGTCGGTCGGAAGCGAGTACTCGTCGGCGGGCTGATCGCGTTCGGCGTCCTCGGGGGAGCGATGGCGGTCGCGCCGACGTTCGAGGCCCTGCTCGCCCTCCGGATCGCGCAGGGAACCGCCGCCGCGGCGATCTTCATCACCACGGTCACGCTCGTCGGCGACGCGTTCGACGGCGTGCAGCGAAACGCGGTACTGGGTGCGAACGTCGCGGTGCTCTCTGCGACCGCCGCCCTGTTCCCCGTCGTGGGCGGGGCGCTCGCCGGTATCGCGTGGAACGCGCCGTTTCTCGCGTACCTGGCGGCGCTCCCGATCGCCGCGTTCGCGCAGATCGCGCTCGAGGAACCGGACCGCGCTGGCGACAAGGGCGGACTCGCGTACCTCGCCGACGCCGCTCGAACGGTCCTCACGCCGGCGCTCGCGGCGTTGTTCGGCGTCGCGTTCCTCACCGAATTCCTGCTGTTCGGGGTGGTCTTCACCGCGATGCCGTTCGTCCTCGCGACGACGCTTGCCCCCGTACTGATTGGCGTCGTCATCCTGGTCTCGGAGACGGCCTCGATGGTGGTCGCACTCTCGAGCGGACGGCTGGCACGATACCTCTCGAACGAGTGGCTGATCGCGACCGGGTTCGCCTGCTACGCCGTCGGGTTCGCGGCCGCGTGGGCCGCGGCCGGCCTGGCCGGAACGATCGTCGCAGTTCTGGTCGTCGGCGCCGGTGTCGGACTGCTGATGCCGGTCGTCGACGCGGCCGTGAGCGACAGGGTCACCACGGAGTACCTCGCCGGCGCGATGAGTCTGCGCAACAGCACCACGTTCCTCGGTCGCACCGCCGGACCGGTCGCGTTCGCCGGGCTGGCGATTACCGCGGGTGTCGGGTACGACCCCCTCCTGCTCGCATCGAGTATCGTCGCCGTCGCCGCGACGGGCGTCGCCGTCGTCGCGGGGCCCGTTCGCCTGGCTCGAGTCGGTGCTCGCAGCACGTCGGCCTAACGCGACGGTGCCGAGTCGAAGCTCGCTCACGGAGCGTCTGTGTGCTCGTTCGCGGGGACGCCAGTGCGAGAGAGCACAGTCGGTACCGGACGACAGGTGAATCGAGCACCGAGCCCGCCGAGAGAGGCTCTGAGTCGTTTTGCGACGGTGTGTTCGAGAACTGCCCGCGCCGTTCGCCGCCCCCGTCGAACGGACGGCCGCGGCGGGGTCTCCCGCCGGCGATCGGACACGCACGGACCGACCGACGGACGATCACGGGATCGGCGCGTCCCGACCGAATGTATCGATCCGACAACCGCTCGGCCGCCGAACGCGGGAGAGTGGAACCGGCACCCTCACGCCGCCGGTTCGACGTTCTGGTTCATCCGGAACAGGTTCGTCGGATCGTACCTCGTTTTCACCTCGACCAGTCGATCGTGGTTCTCACCGTAGGCGAGAGATTCTTCCCCCTCGAGTTCGCTGATGAAGTTCACGTAGACGCCGCCCATCGCGTGCGTCCGCATGTCCTCGTAGAACTCCCTGGCCCACGCGATACATCGATCGTCCATGGCGGGATCCTCCCAGCGCGTGTGGACGTTCATGGCGTACGCCGCGTCGCGGTGCGGGTACGCCGTCGCGTCCGTCTGCACGCGAGCCATCGCACCGCCGACCTGTCCGAAGAAGATTTCGGACAGGGGCGACGGGAGTTTCTCGGCGTATTCGATCGCCGTGTCGATAGCGTCGTCGGAGAGTTCGTCGAAGTTGTGTGACTTCCAGTAGTTTCGGGCACCCTCGGTTAACAGCGGATCGAACGCCTGCTGGAACTCCGCGTACCGGTGTGGTCCGACCGCGTCGGCGATGGGATCGCCGAACTCCCGAATCGGCGCCAGCACCTCCTCGCCGTCCTCGAGGGAGCCGGCGTAGAACGCGACGACGATGACGACGCCGACGCCGTGGACGTTCTCGGGAAGGAACGGTAGCGGCGGCGCGGCACGAAGAATCGTCCAAACGGCAGACTCGTCGGGAGCGTCTTCGTTAAAGTCCCGAACGTGCCTGAGGACCGCGGGGGCGTCCTCGCCGGAGTAGACGATCGGTCCGGACAGTACTTCGGGGCCGACCTCGTGGAGGTCGAACTCGAAGGAAGTGACGACGCCAAAGTTGCCGCTGCCGCCACGGACGCCCCAGAAGAGATCCGCGTTCTCCCCTTCGCTCGCGTGTCGCAACTCGCCGTCTGCGGTGACGACGTCGACCGACCGGAGGTTGTCCACGGTCATGCCGTATTTCCGGGTGAGCCAACCGAAGCCGCCGCCGAGCGTGAGGCCCGCGATTCCGGTCGTCGAGTTGATTCCGAGCGGCGTCGCGAGCCCGAACTCCTGCGTTTCGTGGTCGACGTCGGCGAGCGTTGCTCCCGGTTCGACCTGCGCCGTTTTGCCGGCCGGATCGACCCGTACCGATCGCATCCGCGAGAGATCGAGCTCGAGGCCGTCGTCACAGACCGCGTTCCCCGCGATGTTGTGTCCGGCGCCGCGAACCGAGAGCAGTAGCTCGTGTTCGCGAGCGAAAGACACCGCGGCGATCACGTCCGAAACGCCTCTCGCCCGCACGATCATCGCCGGGTGGCGATCGACCATCCCGTTCCAGACGGAGCGCGCTTCGTCGTACCTCGAGTCGCCGGGGCGGAGTAACTCGCCCCGGAGCTGTTCTTCCAGTACGTCCGCCTCGTCGTCCGTGGGAGTGGTTGTTACTGACATGCATCCTCTACCGAAGGGACGACGCCGACCGAAATATAGATTTATTATTAATTATTATAAATACCAGCGAGCGAGACGCGCTCGAGAAGTGCGTTTCGATTTCCGTACCGAACGTCCCGGTCGGAAGAATCGTCCGGCCCGTAAATCCAGCAATCCTTTTCCCGGACCGCAATACGACCCGTCCTACAGGTGGTATTTTGAGGGGCGCGTCCGCTGCAGTGCGTCGATGGCGGGATGTTTGTGGTGGTATCGGGATCAAACGGGACAACAGACCATGAGTTAGTCAAAACACACTGTACGGAAGGAGGTAGAGGACGATCGTCAGAAACGGGAACAGGGCGAGTAACATCACGGCTGCGTACCCGAACATCTCGCGGGCCCTGATACGCGTAATTGCCAAAAGCGGAATCGCCCAGAACGGGTTCAGCAAGTTCGTGTGTGCTTCGCCAACGGCGAAGGCCATCGTCGCATGGCCGAACTCGATGCCGAGCTGGTCGGCGGCTTCGAGAATCGACGGACCCATGACGATCCACTGCCCGCCACCGGACGGAACGAACAGGTTGAGGATCGCTGCCGCCAGCCACGTAAAGATCGGAAACGTCTGGACGGTCGAGAGCCCGATAATGAGTTCGGCGATTGCGCTCGCGAGGCCCGAATCGGCCATCATCCCCTGAATACCGGCGAAAAAGGGAAACAGTAGGATGATTCCAGCAGCTGCCGATGCCGCCTCACCGAACTTCTCCCGGTATGTGGATGGGTTCGTCCAGACCAGTATACCGGCCATCAGGAACGCGAAGTTGATCGTATTGAGATCCCACACTTCGATTCCTTCGGTAAGGAGTATCCAGAAGATGTACGCGACGCCGGCACCCGCAAGGAGACCGCCGAGAACGCGACTATTGTTGATACGCTCTGCCGGAACCGTCTTGCCGGTATCGGGCTCGTTCGCTTCTAGGGTCCCCTGACCGCCGTCAGTACCTGTTTCGTATAGTTCGTTTGCAGGGATATACTCGGTGATACCCCGTGCCCTCTCGCCCGACGGAGTAATGAGGTACAACACGGTAATTGCAAAGAGGATAGAAAGGATTGTTAGCGTGATTGTGTACGGGTGGAGGATGGTTTCAGTTACCGGGACCGGATCTGAAACTACTGCGAAGGCCGTCCCGTCACCGACTTCCGTCTCATCGGTAAGCAACAGCGGTGCGGATCCGGACCATCCCCAGTGCCAAGTCAGACCCAGCCCCATGTACCCTGCGACACAGAGCAGTGGATAGTGTACGTCGATCCCCCGTTCGTGTGCGGCTCTTCCCATCTCTCGAGCGAAGATTGCACCCAGAATGAGACTGAATCCCCAGTGAATCCAGGCGACGACCATCGAGAACCCGGCGACGAGAACGACCGCTTGATGAGGGGTTTTGGGAAGCCTGGCGAGTCGAGCGAGAAGTTTGTTGGCGGCGGGATGATACGCAAGCACGAACCCCGTCATCAGTATCACGACCATCTGCATCGAGAACCCGAGGAACCCCCAGAATCCATTGAACCAGAACTCGATCATCTCTACCGGTCCGACGGTCCCGTTACCGGCAGCTGGTTCGATCGTTCCTGTTTGATTTAGTATAAGACCGGTCCCGAAAACGAGGTAGGTGAGAAGAATTGCAAACAGAAACGGACTGGGCATCCATCGTTCGACGATACCCGAGAGTCTGTATCCGAACCGTTCGATAGTCGAATCCTCCGCGCCACTTTGGGACATACAGACTCTGTGTTCGCGACTATCAAAATAAATTATACGGTTCAAATAATACATAGAATGACGGGCACCGTCTGATCGGGTCAGTTCGAAAAGTGAGCGGGTCGTTAAGTTGGTGTAGCTACTCTCTCAGACCAGTTCACCGAGAGCTACGAGGGGGATTTAAAGGTGTATTGGGAGAACGAGCGGACGGCGAATGTCCCGGCGGACGTCGCCGTCAGCTTCATCAGATCGGGATTCGCTTCGAGAGACAACGACGATTCTGGTCGCTGAATTAGGTCAACTACCCCTGGGACGCAAAACACCTAGACGCGTAGTTCATTGACGGGATGTGGTCGAGATACGACGATGGGATTTTCTGAGTGACAGTGCGAAAGCAGAAGCAACGGTCCTACGATCTCCCGTCCAGCGCGTGACGGGCGGAACGCGGAGCAACGGGAGTAGCGGTAACTGGATCCGGCAGTGCTCCTGGAGCGCGCGGGCGATGCGGAGTTTATCTTCAGGGCTGACCCGACTCACCACGACGCCGTCGCGATCCAGAAGCGCCCCGAGGACCTGGTCATCTTCGGGAAGCTCATCGCCCTCGACGATGAGTCCGGCGTCACTCAACAACCCGATCTCGGCGGCGATCGCCTGCGCCGTAGCCGGGTGATCCCCCGTTATCATCGCCGTTCGGACGGACGCGTTTCTGCTCGCGGCGACGGCGGCTGCCGTACCCGGACGCGGTGGGTCTTCAAGGCCAACAACACCGACCAACTCGAGATCGGTTTCGATCGACTCGGGATCGGCGTCCACAGCCACCTCGTCAGCCGGCCGCGTCGCGACCGCGAGGACGCGCAGTCCACGTTCTGCCATCTCTGCGACCGCCGCTCTCGCGTCGTCGCTCCCGTAACGAGTCCTCGAGAGGACCGCCTCTGGGGCGCCCATAACTAACAGCCGATCCCGCGTGAGTACGGACGTTCGTCGCCGTCGCGGATCGAAGGGAAACCGCCTGAGTTCCGGATCGGCTCGCGTCCGTTCCTGAATATCCACGTGTAGACGACGAGCGAAGGTGACGAGTGCAGCCTCCATCGGATCGCCGTGTGCGACCCACTCTCCGTTCTGTCGTTCGATGTCACCGGTCGAACACCGCGCGACGATCGTCCCCATTTCTCGGATCGGAGATTGCGTCCCGTCGTCGGCTTCTACACTCCCTGCCGGATCGTAGCCGTCGCCCTCGATTCGAGCGCGGCCCGCCGGCGTCCACGCCTCGACGACGGCCATTCGGTTCTGTGTGAGCGTCCCGGTCTTGTCCGTACAGATGAACGTCGTCGAGCCGAGCGTCTCGACGGACTCGAGTCGCCGCACGAGCGCGTTTTCCGCCGCGAGGCGTTTGGCTCCGACGGCGAGCGACATCGTGACGCTCGGGAGCAGCCCTTCGGGGACGAGTGCGACCGTGACGCCGATCGCGAAGAGGACGCCGACACCCGGATCGGTCCCGAGCGCCACGCTCACGGCGAAGAAGACGCCGCCGACCGCGACGGCGATCGTCGCGATGATCCGGACGAGACGGCCGATCTCGTGGTGAAGCGGCGTCTCCGGTCGCTCTCGCGCGCGTCAGTGCTGCGATTTCGCCGAGCCTCGTCTCGGACCCCGTCGTTCGAACGATCCCAGTGGCTTCGCCTTCGAGAACGAACGTCCCCGCGTATGCGGTCTCACCCGCCTCGACTGATTCGGGTGTGCTCTCGCCCGTGAGCAAGGAAATATCGAGACGGAGACCGTGAGAGTTCACGATTTCGAGATCCGCTGACACGCGATCCCCCGGGCCGAGCAGGACGACGTCGTCGACGACCAGTTCCGTCGCGTCGATCTCTCGCGTCGCCCCGTCTCGTCGGACGGCAACTCGTTTCGGAAGCAGATCCCGAAGCCGTTCGGCCGCACGTTCGGCTCGGTACTCCTGGACGAACGCGAAGACGCCGTTGATCGCCACGACCAGGGTGATGGCGACTCCCAGTTCGCCCATTCCGGCGAGGACCGCCAGGCCACTCGCCGCCCAGAGCATGATCGCGAAGAAGTGCACGAACTGCTCGGCGAACACGCGCCACGCCGGTGGCGGCCGCTGCGTCGGCAGGACGTTCGGGCAGTCGCGCCGGAGCCGTTCGTCCGCTTCCGGGGAAGTAAGACCGGTGACGCGACGCACGGAACGCGAGCCGGCAGGATTCCGCTCCATCCATCGGGAACTCACGACCACGACCTCGAAAAAACCCTGTAACGATCGGTCCGCTAAGCAGACCGTCGGCAGGTCGTTGTCAGAACGGTTCGTTCTCGAGAACGTGAATTCCGATGCCGAACTCGCCACCATCGATTCGTTCGACGCGGCGGTATGGGCGGACGACTCGCTCGTCGATCCGAAAGCCGGCGAGCAATACCACATGACGAGGCAAACCGCCCGCTTCTCCGACCCGAGTACGAGTCGACTACCGGAGACGACTTTGGACGAGACTGTGCGCCGACCGTGTCCGGTGCGGAGCGCTACGGTGACGATCTCTCGAGCGAGGTCGGCGAGCCGGTGACGCTTTCCGCGCGGTTCGTCCGGACGATCCTCGTCGCCCGGTGAAGGCGCGAGCGCGCATCGACTCACCGCTCGCGGCGGCAGTTGACGCCGGGCCGATCCAGGTCGGGCGCACCGGAGCCGATCACGACGGGAAGCGCCACCGCCAACCGGCCGTCGCTTCGACGTTCGAGTCCCAGCGCGAAGTGTGTTGCCGGACTCTCGAAACGACCCCGGAGGTCGCTGGATCGCTATGAGGGACTGAAACCGGTCGCCGTCCGCATCGCCCTCCAGACTCAATAGCTTGGCTGTCGAACCGTACCTGATGGGAGCGACCGACAGCTCGATCGTCACGGTCACCGTCGACGGCACCGAACTCGAAGGGGAGTTGCTTGTCCCGGACGACGCGACCGGTCTCGTCCTGTTCGCGCACGGGAGCGGCAGCAGCCGGCACAGCCCGCGAAACAACTTCGTCGCCGATCGCGTTCGTGCGCGCGGTGTCGGAACGTTGCTGTTCGACCTGCTCACCGAAGCCGAGGATCGAACGTACGAAACGCGGTTCGATATTCCGCTGTTGACCGACCGACTGATCGGTGCGACGCAGTGGGTCCGAAGCCGGGACGACACCGCCGACCTGAACGTCGGCTACTTCGGCTCGAGCACCGGTTCCGCTGCCGCGCTTCGAGCTGCGGCACGACCCGAAACCGACGTCGCGGCGGTCGTCTCGCGCGGCGGGCGCGTCGATATGGCGGAGGACGCCCTCGGTCGGGTGACGACTGCGACGCTGTTCATCGTCGGCGGGAACGACCATCCCGTTCTCGAGTGGAACGAGGAAGCGTACGAACTGCTGGCGGGAGAGAAGTCGCTCGAGGTCATCGAGGGCGCGTCGCACCTCTTCGAGGAACCGGGAGCACTCGAGTCAGTAGCTGAGCACGCCGGCGAGTGGTTTGCAGAGAAACTGCTGTAACGATCCGGGTTCACCGAATTGATGATGTACTGGAGACAGCCACGAATCGTCGCACCGGTCGCAACACCGTCGTCGACGACGTCACGCGCTTTCCCTCGAGATCGATCGCATCTCGACCCGCTCGATACTGTCCGCCTTCTCTCGCACAGCGGTCGCCTTCTCGCTGCGTTTCGACGGACGCTTCATCGACCGAAAGCTGGCCGATGATCTCCTCGTTGGGCCAGACGGAGCCCTCGCTCGCCGCCAAACCGATCACCAGTTCGGGATTTCCCGGCGCGCCGATCAGGGGCATCGCCGACTACGCGATCCACGGCGACCTCTTCGACGTCGTTCCCGCGCTCGCCGAGGAGTTCCAGTGAGTTTCGGCTTCCAGCGACGAAAACCGTTGGACACTCCTCCGTTCCCGACCGTGACGGCAACTCGTCGAGGAAGCCCGCAACCTCCGTTATGGCTCTCCCTCGAATACATCCGCCAATCGTTCGCGCATGAACTCACGTCGATACTTTCGGCGTTCCGCTTCCGAAAGGTAGTTTTCCAGAACGACGCCCGCATCGGAACTGCCCTGATCGCCCGCAATCACGTCGAGATTCTCGAGCAACTGTTTCTGTGCATCCATGTACGTCGTATACCAGAATCGTCGACCCATTTTCGAGGTCGGCGTCTCGCCACGGACAGTAACGTTGGCACGGTTCGCAAGCCGTTGAAAGCGGGATTGGACCGTTTCACCGACGAGATGACCGCTCGAGGACGCCGTCGAAGGGAACAGATACCCGTTCCACTCGTCGTCTCGGGCACCGAGTGCGTCGATGTGATCCGCCAGCCGCTCACGTCCATAGACCAGTGCGACTGTTCCTGGACCGTTCTTTCGCTCCTCGAAGTAAATGTGTGGGTCATCACCTTCGAGTACGATCTGTGAAACGTGTAACGACGCGACCTCGTTCCGTCGAAGGCCCCACGCACACAGCGCGAGCACGAGCAGTTCCTCCTCAGAACTCTCGACAGCGCCGTACAGTCGCCGGACGCCCTCGCTCGAGAGCGGCTGGTTGTCCTTTCCCTCACGGTTCCAGTTGTACTCCTCGTTGATTCTCGAGGTTGGATTGAACGCGGCGATCGCACGACGTTCGAGGTGACTATAGAACTGATTGACGTCGCTCAGATACCGCTGCTTCGAAGCGTCGGTCCCGAGATCGGCGTCGAGTTCGTCGAACACCGCAAGGACGCGTCGGATCTCGCCAGCCCGTTCGGTGGCGTCGACAACGCGGTCCACGAGGTTGGCCTGACCGTGAAGCTCGTCGTACAGTTGCGCGTAGGTCGCAAGTCGTGAGCGTTTCGTCGCGACTGTCGTGTCGGCGAGCCCTTGTCGACGCTCGAGCGTTCGGATGAACGACTCGAGTTCCTCAGTGGTGGTTTCGTCGTCGATACCCCACGGATAGCCCTCTGCAGACCTCTCGACGTAGCCCACGGACTCGAGAAACTCCGAGAGGGTCATCTCGTAGTGCTCTCGAAGCGTGTAGGTGAGTCCGCCGTAGCCGACGTCGAGTAGGTCCTGATAGGTGGGTTTGTCCTCGAGATCGTGGCCAGCGCGCTGCAGTGCGAGTTCGATTTCGGTGTTCCAGAACTCGCGGAGTTCCTCGAGCGATTTGTGCGACCACCGGATCTGGTCGCTACGCATCGGGATCCTCCTCGAGTAACCCGTTTGCTCCGGATTGTGGTAGTTCTGAGAGCTCCATTTTCATACGATTCGCCACTCATGACACTCACTAAAAGCTACCGTGTATTCGGTTGTCGGGGGTGAGACAACCAAAATACATAGACTAGGTATCGCATGGGTTCAGAACCGAGATAAACTTCATCCAGCTATATGAATTGGCCTACCGTTGAGTTGCCGGAGCTTCGGAACGTAGTTGCAGAGAGCAGCCTTCGCCTGATACGGAAGGTCGTAGGGCGTTACAACGTCACTGACGCCAGTCATCGTGTCCTCACCACTCTCGAAGGCGTCGTCCAACGCGCTTCTGTACGTTTCGAGCGTATCCTGAAGCTTCTCCTCCTTGTGCGTGGTCGGCGGGGCAAGAGTCGCTTGGAGTGTCTTAGTCGCCGTAGCCGACATCACTGATCCTCCACGTCGTCCATGAGAACGTCGATGCTCACTTGCCCGGTACTGGCGAGGAAGTACCCCGGTTGCCAGAACGAATCTTCCAGCGTCTGTTTCACTTTAGGGTACTCACTGCGGACCTTCCGTGACGTGACGCCCTTTAGCGAGTTGATGAACTTCGTTATGTCGGTGGTCGGTTTCGCGGTGAACAGGATGTGAACGTGGTCAGCCCCACCGTTCACGTTCTGAATCTCAACCCCGAAGTCCTCCGAGAGTTCGTTCGCAATCTCACCGATACGTTCCGCGATTTCTTCGGTGAGGATGGTCGCACGGTACTTCGTGACGGTCACAAAGTGATACTGGAGTGCGTAGACCGTGTGCGACCCTGTTTGAAGGTTGTACTTCATTTGGCCTCACCAGATACAAGGAGACCAATTGTACTAAACATTGTATCGTGAGGTATTCGGTGAGCTGTAACTCGTGGTTTGCCTAGTCGACCGACGCGATTCACGCCCGTCCCCAGAACGCTTCGCGTTCTGGTGTGCGAACGAGAGCTTCACTCTCGTCAACGCCGTAAACGGCGGGATTCTCTCGCTGTTTAAAGATAGCGTCCGGCCCGTTCTTTTCGTTCGCCGCTAAAGGCGTACCGTGGTCTATATAAATTAAGGTCTAAGTATCGGCGTTAACAATTTACGCGGCGTTCTGGACCAGAGGGTATGCCTCGCACATCCTCATCCACTGACGACTCGTCCGTCTGTAACACTGCTCCCGTCAAATTGGATGCTGCGGACTCAACCTCATCAGAATTAGCGACGTCCCGGCGACAATATCTCGCAATAACAGGTGTTGGTCTCTCTACGATCACTGTTGGGTGTGCATCTACCGAGTCCAATGGATCGTCGAGGGGATCCGATCCCACGGAGCCGACCGATGAAACGTCCGATAGCCCAGTGACGACTGAAAACACCACAGAAACCGAGGACGATAGAGAAGGCGATAACGATGACACAGGAGCTGACGATGACAACGAAGACGAAATAGAATCTACCGATGAGCTCCCGCTGTTCGATGCCCACACGCATATCATCCCAACGGAAGCACGGGGCCAGGATCCGCTATCAGCCAGTGAACTCGTCGGTTGGATGGACGGGAACGGTATTGATCGTGCAGTTGTCCTTCCGTTCGATTTTCCCGAGAGCTATCCGGTCCAAGCACCAAGTTCGTGGGTGCTCGAGGAGGTAAACGCGTATCCTGACCGCCTCGTTCCCTTCTGTTCGGTCGATCCCCGAGATATCGACGGTGAGGGAGCTGCTTCCGAACGTCTCGAGGACTTTATCGATCGTGGTGCTCGTGGGTTTGGCGAGCTCAAAGTCGAGATGACTATTGACGACGACCGTCTCGAGACGCTGTATGAACTCTGTGCGACCTACGAGCTCCCCGTTCTCTTCCATACTGATCAGCAGTCACTGCGAGACGAGGTCGGCCTTCCGAAACTCGAAGGCGTGTTGACCTCGTATCCAGAGGTCAACTTTGTTGCTCATGCCCATGGCTGGTGGTCCCACATAGATGCAGACGTCGAACAAGGAGACCTCGGCCGTATTCCAGAAGGACCAATCGAGTCACGTGGCCGCATATGGGAGTTACTTGCTGAATACGACAATATCTACGGCGACATTTCGACGTTGGCAGGCTGGAATGCGCTTACACGTGACCACGGATATGGACAGGAGCTACTCGAGTCACACCACGACCAAATCGTATTCGGGAGTGACTACCTCTATCCCGGGCAGGGGATCCCGCACTTCGACCTGTTCGAACAGTTCGAACTCGATCTCAACGCGTGGGCGAACATTCGGTATCGGAATCTCGAGAGCCTGCTTCGCTGAGTATTACTATAACTAGGCCACGTTTAGATGGTCGTGTTGGCACTGTCTAGTTCTGCACCGCCTCGACTGGTACGTTTTCATCGAGAGCGTGATGCAGTCTCTGGTGATTGTAGTAGTGCACGATCTGTTCAAGGCATTTTCGAGCGCTCGCCCGACTTCCCATCCACGAATTATAGAAGCGATCGATACGCATTTTGAGGGAGTGAAACCACTTTCCGATGAGGGTTCGATCAGTATAGTTGATCCGACTTCCCAGTCCGACTCGGGAGAGGGCGGTCCGGTAGCCAAATTAATCGACGAGAAACACAGCCTCGGAGAGATCGTGTTTCTCGCGGAGTTTCTGCAGAAATGGAGCCGCCGGATCACTGCTCTGTCGACTACACAGTGCAGCGTCAAGAATCGACTTTGTCTCGGTGTCTATTGCAGCATACAGCCAAGACCACTCTCCGTTACTCTTGACAGCTGTTTCGTCGACAGCGACCCGCCGACGTCCACGAAAACAACGCTCTCGTGCGGCCCATCAGAACGCTTCGCGTTCTGAGGACGGCATCGCTGTCGGCAGGTCGCGTCCGCTGGCAGCTTATCCGATGAACTCTGTTCTAAACCGCTCCACGAGAGCGTTCACCGCCTAATTCAGCGAGAATCGTTGTTGTCTCCCGAAGCGAACAATCGGTCTGATAGAGGCGGACGGCGAACGCCCTGACGGGCGTCCTCAGAACGCGAAGCGTTCTGATGGGCTGCACAAGAGCTTCGCTCTTGTGAACGACGCCGGCCGCTCGTTCTCCCAAGATCCATCACCCCGCTCAGCGAGTGGCTCGCCAGCGACCGCTCGGGTGTGCCACGGGCGAAGCAGTCAGTCGTCCCCGGCGACTACGAGACGAACCCGCGAATGACGGACCTCACGGAGCAGCAGGTCGAAAATCAGCCCCCTTCGGACTTCTTCACCCTCCTCAGCCTCCTTCCGAACGACCCGAGCATGTCGCTTATCGACGACTCCCGCAAGGAGTAACTGATGCCACTCAACACTTCGATCGACGAGTCGGACTACGCGTTCTCCTCATTGCTCTCCTCGTCGGCGCCACGACCGTATCCCTCGACCTCTTGAATTTCGACATCATCGTCTTCGTTACCAGATTCGTTCTCGTTCGCATCAGTATCAGCGACGTCGTCGCCTTCTTCTCCAGTAGGCGTATCATTCCCGTTCATTCCATTGTCTTCGTCCATCTCACTATCCTCATCGTTAGCTGTCTCACCGTCGTTGGTCTCTTCGGGGCCCTCCTCCTGGAGGACTCCACAGCCCGCCAATCCCACTACTGCACCCGTGCTTACAATCGAGATTATCCGGCGACGTGTGAGCGTTCGGTCTATCATGGTGCAGTGCAGGTACGATGGAACGAGGTAATAAGGACCACAGGTAGTTCGGATAATCAATATAGATTGGATGTGATCTGACCGAGTTAGATTTCTGATTGGTACGACTAAACCGGTTAACCGATCCGTACTCACGGTCCTCGAGTACGATCACCCCATCGGAGGACACGGCGTATTCGACGGCTACGGATCAATCGCGACGATTCAGCGCTACTGCCAGCGATCGGTCGGAGGTTATTGTTGCAAGTGCTACTACAGATTTCATCGGTCTGGCACTCGGATCGGTTTCGGACCCTCTTACCCCGGAAGTCAGGACTCAGTCGGCCTCGAGGACCTCGAGATCGAACTCGAGCGTTTCACCCGCCAGCTGGTGATTGAAGTCGATCCGAGTGATCTCCGGATCGATATGCGTGACTTCGCCGACGTTTCCGTCCTCGGATCCGATCTGGATCCCTGTCTCGAGGGATCGGCCTTCCGACTCGAGTATCTGCTCGAATTCGACGGTGGGGTATTCGACGATCGAATCGTCAGATCGCTCACCGTATGCGTTCTCCGGTGGAACCGTGATCGTCGTCTCGTCGCCCGCTTCCATCCCGATGAGCGCGTCGTTGACCCCTTCGATGAGTTCGTCGTCGCCAACTTCGACGGTGAGCGGTTCGTACTCGCGGTCGGGCAGCCGCTCGGCCAGCCCCGTCTCCTCGGCAACGTCTTTGCGCGTCGTATCGAACACGAGGCCGTCGGCGAACCGAGCCGTGTATTCGATCGTGACCGAGTCGCCGGTTTCGATTGGCATGGATACTCGGTAGTGTGGTGAGGGATAAAGGGCCTGTCCATCACTCTCGCACCTGCGTTTCGTTCGCGTGCGTCTACGGGCGATCCGCTGACGCTGCTACGGGACAACGAGTTTCGAGCGTATTCGGTCGTCTCGATTCTTCCCGTCGGCTGTGCGGCCGTGCTCGGTACCTCTACTCTCGAGACGCCACATACTGGCCAGATTGGCGGGTACCTCGAGCGAACGGTGCGGTACGCCGCGTTTCAGATCGATCCGCTGACGAATTCGACCGGCTACGCGAATATGGACTCCCCGCCGTGGAACGATGAGTGGTATTCGTCGCGGTGAACCGATGACGGCCCACACGAAAGCGTAGCTCGAGGCCCGAGGAAACGTGCAACATTGAACTCCCCATCGGGGAATCCCATGACCTGAGACGTAGGAGAGTGTCAACCTCTCGAGAATATCGACGACCGATCGCTTCCGTCCGCTGGCTGCGGCCGAATGCGGTCGCTCGCGCGTCCGTACAGCTTCGTGAACGGCGTAGACGTGACGCCGTGGATCAGGACCGAACTCGCGATGACCAGACTGGCTGCTCCCCAGACGAGTTCGTTACCGAGTATCCGGTGGGCGACCGTCGCGTAGAACAGTGCTGCGATCCCGATCGGGCCGAACCAGCCCGCGAACAGCGCGCCGAGATCGCCACCCGTTTCGGAAACCGCCCGTCGGAAGACCAGTACCATCGGCAGTCTCCGGAGGAGGAGCACGCCCGCGGCGAGGATCACGCCGGCTACTCCGAGCGACGCCCACTGCTCGACCGGCAACGCGGTACCGAAGAGCACGAAGATCGGAAACGTGAACAGTCGAAGCATCGTCTCTTGGACCTTCTGCTCGTCTGCTTCGTCCGTGGCGTCCGCGAACTGGTTGAACAACAGCCCGGCTACGAACGCCGCGAGAATTCCGTCGCTGCCCAGCAACTTGACGGCACCCAGCACGGCGAACGTGAGAGCGACGGTCACGCTCAGCAGGGACGTCTCCTCGAGGAACTCGTGTCGTCGGGACTCGCGCTCGATCCAACCGGCGGCCGCACCGATTGCGGCGCCGATGACGATAGCCGCCCCGACCTCCCAGAGGAGCGTCGAGAGCAGCCAGTCGGAAATCGCCCGCCGGGGCGAATGCTGGAGGACCAGAATCGGCAAGAAGACGACTGGATACGCCAGTCCGTCGTTCGCCCCCGACTCGGCGGTAAGGAGGTTCCGGATCGGTTCCGGAATGTACTCCGCCGCAGTATCGCCGGTTACGATCGTTCCGGCGAGGACGGGGTCTGTCGGCGTGACGATCCCGCCGATGAGCAACGCGACCCAGAGGGGAACCCCCAAGAGGAGATAGACGAGTCCGCCGCTGACGAGCCACATGCCGACCATTCCGGGAACGAGAATCGCCGCCATCGAGCGCGCGTGTTTTCGGAAGTATCCCTGAGGAAGCCGAAGCGCAGCTCCCACTACGGCCAGTCCGACCGTCAGCCGGGCACCCTGCTCCAGGATCACGAACGGATCCCCCCAGCTCGACAACCGGACCAGGCCAAGTCCGAGAGGCCCGATAACGATCCCCAGAAGTACCGCTAGCATCGGCTCTGAGAGGAAGTTCACTCGACTGTGTATCAATCCTGCGACGAGACTCAACACCAGCGTCAGACCGCCGATCGTGGCGAGTACGATATTAAGCTCTTGCATAGTCTCGAGCCCGAACGTCGACTGAAATTGAAACACCCGAAAAGCGGGCGGTCTACGATCAGTCGTTCTTCGAGAATCGGGATAGTGGTTCGGCCTGCAAGCCTCGCGGCCGCGCAACGACCGACAGCGCGCTCCAAGGAACGTCGACGACGAGACTCTCGAGGACGGTACGAAGGGCGACCACGGGAGCGCACCGCTGCACGCTCGTTCGCGTCGTCCGTCGGTTCCCCTCGGAACGACCGACAGACGGCGTTTCCCGTCGTCGACCGAAGCGAAGTCCGGGATTCCGACCGAGGCGAACCGGTGGTTCCGGTACCGGTTGCTTACGAAGGGACCACCTTGATATTGGTCGGAGGTATGCTACTCGGGGCATGCCTCACGTTACCGTCGAAGACGACACCGAGGTGTTCGTGCGCGATCTGGGTACGGGCGACCCCATCGTCTTCCTGCACGGCTGGCCGCTCAACCACCGGATGTTCGAGTATCAGTACCACCGCCTCCTCGACGAGGGGTTTCGCTGTGTCGGTATCGACCTTCGCGGCTACGGGAAGTCCGATAAACCGTACGGGAATTACAGCTACGATCGGTTCGCCGACGACGTCCGCGCGGTTCTCGACGAACTGGACCTCGAGGGGGTGACGCTGGCGGGGTTCTCGATGGGCGGGGGCGTCGCGACTCGCTACATGAGCCGCCACGACGAAGCCCGCGTCGACGAACTGGCGTTGCTAGCCGCCGCGAGTCCGGTCATCACCGAAAAGCCCGACTTCCCCGAGGGCCTCGACGAGGCGGTGGTGAACCCGCTCATCGAGGGCGCCCGAACCGATCGGGCGAAGATGAACGCCGACTTCGGCGAGATGTTGTTTCACACCGATCAGAGCGACGAGATGATGGACTGGATCTGGAGCCTCGGGATGGAAGCCTCGGGGCAGGCGACGGTCGCCTCCGCCAGGACCTGGCGTGACGCGGACCTTCGGTCCGACATGGACGACATCACCGTCCCGACGAAGGTGTACCACGGCAGTCACGACGAGGTCACGCCGATCGAAATCACCGGAGAGGTGCTCGCGGACGGTATCGAAACCGCCGAGCTGATCCGCTTCGAGAACAGCGGTCACGGGCTCGTGGCCGACGAGACTGAACGGCTCAACGAGGAACTGGTATCGTTTGCCGGTTGACCCGAAACTCGGGACCCGCCTCGCGGCGCGTCACCCACTTGAGAGCCCGCCGAGCGGCGCCTACAGAATACGAGGAGGAAGGTCGCGGCGAAGCCGTGGGTAACTTACTCGGCATAACTCGCGGCGCGCGTTCGGAGGTAACGAAAGAGGTCGAGCGCTACCGCGACGGGGAGCAAAGCCAGTACCAGCAAAACGACGAGCACGATGACGAACACCTCGTCCGGTGCAGTGTACGATCTGTCGGCTGCGGTCAACGAATCCCACGTCGAACCGAGGAGCATCCGCGTCTCGACGAGCAGGGGGCCAGAGTCGGTCACTACTGATCCCTCTACGGCGATCGATTTTACGCTTTCGAGAGCGACTCGGTCCGCGCGCTGTCCGGACGGAGGGTCGCAAACGGGAACGGGACCGGAAACTCGAGTCGGGTACCCTTCCGACGGGACCGGCCAGCGAGCCCCAGATGTATACCGTATCGGATCGTACGCGTCGTATGGATCATCCCATCCTCGTACCGACGGACGGAAGCGAGCCTGCGACGGCGGCGCTGGACCACGCGCTAGACGTCGCGGCGGGGACCGACTCGACCGTTCACGTACTCCACGTCGCGGACGCGGGCGACTCGGATTCGGCTCGTCGCGACGAGCGGTCCGACGGAGCGGCGGGTGGCCCGGGAGCGGAACTCCTCGAGCGCGCTCGCGCGACGGCGGCGGAACGCGGAGTAACCGTCGCCGATCACGTTCGACGGGGGGACCCGAAGGCGGTGATCCTCGAGTACATCGACGACAACGACATCGGAACCGTGATCATGGGCGCCCACGGCCGTCACGGGATCGGGGAGTACCTGTTCGGGACCACCACGGAAGCCGTGGTCGCCTCGAGCGAGGTCCCGGTGCTGACGGTTCGGGCGGATAACGGGAAGCCTGCGTACCCCTACGAACGGATCGTGGTTCCAACCGACGACAGCGATTACGCGCGAGCCGCGGCCGAACTGGCAGCGACGATCGCGGCGCGAAACGATGCGACGCTTCACCTGCTGTACGTCGCCGACGAGTTCCCGGAAACGATCGATCCGCGCTCGACCGAACTCCCCGCCGAGGTCAAAGAGACCGCGCTCGAGTTGCTCGGCGACGTCGCGTCGGGACTGGATCACGACGACGTGGTTCCCGTGGTCAAAGCCGGTTCCGTCCCGCACGTGATCTGCTCCCACGCGGAGGAGAACGATGCGGACCTGATCGTGATGGGGACCCACGGCTGGTCGGCGGTCGACCGCTTCTTGCTCGGGAGTTTTACCGAACGGGTCATCCGAACCGCACCGGTGCCAGTGTTGACGACGACGGTCGAGGAGGAGTAGTTCCGAGCGCCGAGAGCCAGATTCGGGTTCCCGTCCCGCCGAGCCGGATCGCCTCGAGGGACCGCCTGTGAGGAGAGCGTGACCACTCCGTCAGCCCGCTACCGAGCGCTCCACCGGAGACCGCGGGTGAATCGCGGCGGGAAAGTCGGCTCGCCCGTTCGGGGACCGACGTCCGAGAAGTTCGGTGCCACAATCACCGACGTGAGAGCCGGTTCCGCGCAGTTCGCGAGCGAGAGGGGTGCTCCTCCGCGTTCGCTGCGGACACGCCGGGGCGACTCCGAGAAACGCGCCGGAGGAGTTCGGGCGGCGCTCTGCAATCAACAATATGGCATATAAACTCGATTCAACAGATACTTATTCGATTACCGCCGGACGTGGTGTACATGCACGCAGCCGGTGTGAGCCAACGCGAACGCGGCGCGAGAGCGCACGAGAGCGGTGTAAAACTACAGTCGCCCGCACACAGCCGCGTTCCTGACGACCCATGAGTGCGATCGAGGCGTTCAAACGCGAAACCGACCCGTACGTGTTCGCGCTCGCGCTGGGGCCCCTGCTCGGGATCATCGTCGGCATCGTCGCGTGGCCCGACGCCGCCGCGTCGAAACTGGCGCTCGCGAACGAGGTCATCGTCACCAATCTGGGGTGGCTCTACCTGTGGATCGTGTTTCTCTCGTTCGTCTTCGTGCTGTACGTCCTACTCGGCCCGTGGGGGCGTATTAAACTCGGCGATCCCGACGATGAGCCCGAGTTTTCGTTCTGGCAGTACCTCGTGATGACGTTTACCGCCGGTCTCTCGTCGGGGGGACTAGAGTTCTGGGGGCCGGTCGAGCCGCTCGTCCACTACGACACCCGACCGCCGTTTTTCAGTTCCGACACGGGCACGTGGGCGCAGATGGCCGACGCGCTCCAGTACGCCATCTTCCACTACGGCGTGTCCGCCTGGGCCACTTACCTCGTGTTCGCAGTCGCCATCTCGTACTTCGTCTATCGGAAGGACGCGCCGTTCCGACCCGCCGTCATCCTCGCGCCGTTCGTCGGGACGGACAACGTCGACGGCTGGCTCGCCAAGCTAGTCGACGCGATGGTCGTCGTCATTACCGTCAGCGGCATCACCGTCTCGTTCGGCCTCGGCATTAGCCAGTTCATCTCCGGTCTCGGATTCAAGTGGGGCGTTCAGCTCGGCGATACCGGCCGCATCGGACTCATCCTCCTGGTCGGCGTCCTGTTCCTGCTCTCCGTTATCGTCGGCATCCAGGGCGGGATCCGTCGGTTCGCCGACCTCAATATCGTGTTGTTGCTCGGACTGATGGGTATCACGTTCGCGTTCTCGCAGCTGCCGTCGCTGGTCAATCTCGGTTCCCACGCGCTTACCGGGTACGCGACCGACTTCATCGGCATGAGCCTCTTCTACGAGCCGGGCAGCGAGTCCACGAACTGGCTCAGCTCCTGGACGCTGTTTTTCTGGCCGTGGTGGCTCACGTTCGCGCCGATGGTCGGCATCTTTATGGCGCGTATCTCCCGCGGACGGACGCTCCGCCAGCTCGTCTTCGCAGGATTGGTCGGCTCGTTCGGTCTCACCGTCCCCTGGTACGTCGCCACCGGTGGCTCCGCGCTTCTCCTCCAGACCTCGGGCGCCGCCGACCTGCTCGAGGTCTACTCGAGTTCGGGGCTAGAAGCGGTCGGCTTCGCGCTGTTCGAGAACCTCCTCCCGTACCCCGGCGTGTTCTCGGCCGTCCTGTTGGTACTCGTCGTCAGCTTCCTCATCACGACGCTTGACTCCTCCACCCTCAGTATCGCCATGATCGTCGACGGAGGGAGCGAGTCGCCGTCCGTACTCAACCGCGTTGTCTGGGGGTTGATGATGGTGTTGCTGACGATCTCGCTCAACCTCGCCGGCGGCATGTCCGTGCTCCAGTCGTTCACGATTCTGGTCGGCCTGCCGACCGCCGTCCTCTGCGGGCTCACCATGGTCGGGATGCTCCTCGAGTTCGAACGGGAGTTCCCCGTCCTCGGCGAGGACGACACCGACGACGTACAGGCGCCGTCCGCGCCGACGCAGCCGGCGATCGAGCGATATCCACAGGAGAGTTCCGACGACTGAACGGGCGACGGGTCGACAGTCACACCGTGTTTCGGTCGTGAGAGAACGTTAGACGCGGCGTCCGCCGCCGCGCTCGTCCGTCGTTGCGGCCTCACGAACGCGAGCCACGCGCTCGTCGGTCGGCGGGTGGCTGTCGAGTGCTCGCTCGAGCGGCGTTCGGTTCCGACGGCGCTCTCGACCGAGGAAGATCCGCCGCAAGACTCCCCGGTGGGACTCGTTGGCGCGCTGGATCTTCTCGAGCGCCCGAGCGAACGCGAGGGGATCGTCGAGAACCGCCACCGCTCGCCGGTCGGCCGCGTACTCTCGACGGCGGGAGTCGGCCTGGAGCGCCAGGATCGGTGCGACGGACAGCCCCAGTGCGATCCGCACCAGCCCGCGCCGCAACCCGCTTCCGACGCTGTCGGGACCGTGCACCGGACGACCCACCATCAGCGACAGTCCCCAGCAACCGATCGTGACGACGGCCACGAGCGGGAGCAGCGATGCGAGCACGAGCGTCGTCACCGTCTGGAGAACGCTCAGGGCCAGCGTTCGGAGCAGTCCGTCGGAGCGCTCGAGGTGGGCGAACTCGTGCGCGAGCACCCCCTCGAGCTCCGCGGCGGTCAGCAGTCGGACGAGCGAGCGGTCGACGACGAGCGTCCGACGGCCGAGCGCGAACGCGTTGGGCTGACCGAGTCGGGCGACGTACACGTCGGGCCGATCGACGTTCATTCGTCGAGTCAATCGATCGACGCTCGCCTGGAGACTCGGCGCGCGGACCGCCGAGAGCGGGATCGTCTCGAGTCGCGAGAGGAGCCGCCTGGTACCGATCCGGTAGTTCAGGTAGCCGAACAGGAGCGCAATTCCGATCGCGAGAAGCGTCACGACCAGGAGATCGGTTCCGGAGAGGAACGCCTCGATGACGCGAACACCGACGACGATGCCGAAGCCGGCGAGTGCGAGCAACCACGACCCAAGCAGGACGGCGAGGACGCGTGGCCGTCGAACAGACACCGACATGGTTCGAGTAGGACCGTCGCGGCCAAAACGGTTGCTGGGTCACCCCCGCGGTTCGGTCTCCGGAAGAGTGCCGGTCGGTCGTCTACCCAGCACAAATACCACTCCAGGGCATAGCACGAGGCTATCGACCGAAACCCGGATGAACGATAGCTGGAAACTCGCAAACCGTTTGGCAAGTAATTTATATAGCTCTGTGGCAGTCCGTGCTATGTCGAACGACCTCGCTCAACGGACGAGTACGCTCCGAACGCAGAAGCGGCGACCGAGCCGCGAGACGACACCCGTCGTCGCCGTCGTCGCGGCGGTTGCGGACGCGGCCGGAACCGATCCGCTCGAGCTGCCGCCGCTCGGTAACGCTATCGATCCCGAGGCGTTGAACGACCTGGTCGATCCCGAGCGGAGCACGGGACTCGAGTCGATCGCGTTCGAGTACGCGGGATACGACGTCGTCGTCGCCGGCACCGGCGACGTCCGGGTGAATCAGTCCGAGTGAGTGCGCGGGGGCCGCGTCGGGACTCCCGCGGGGCGTCCGCCGTGACCTTGCAACGCGACCCGTTTTCCTCCTTCGCGCCGAACTCCCGGGCATGGGGGGCGACGATATCGACGAAACGTGGGAGTCGTACGGGACGGACGTCACCGAGCGGGATCACCCCCTTCACTCGATCCTGGATCGACTACTCCTTCGATGGAACCGGATCGTCGTCACCGTCGCGCTCACCGTGGGCGCGTTTCTGCTCCTGGTGGGTGTCCACGCACTCGGCCTCGTCTCGAGTGTCAACGACGCTACGATGACGCGGATCAGCCAGGGGTTGATCGCGGGGACGTTCTCGCTCGTCACCCTCGTCGTCACCGTCAACCAGTTGATCCTCTCGCGGGAGTTCCGCACGGCCGACGAGTTCCGGGACAGGTTAGGCGGCGTCGTGGGCTTTCGCCGCGATATCGAGGACGCGACCGGCGCCGCCGCGACGCCGGCCGCGCCGGCGGATCTGCTCGAGCTACTCGTCAGAGAGATCGGTCACCGGGCGGACCGGGTCGAGGAGAGCCTCGCCGACGACCTCGAGGGGCCGACCCGAACGCGGCTCGAGGCGTTCGTCCGTAGCGTCCGGGAGGGCACCGACCGAACTCGGGAGACCCTGGATCGGGCCCGGTTCGGGACGTTCAGCGCCCTCGCCGCGACGATGGAGTACGACGACGCCTGGCAGATCTACGCCGCGAGACACCTGCGCAACGACCACGAGGACGAGCTGTCGGACGCCACCCGCGAGGCGCTCGAGGAGCTGGTCGAGTCGCTCGAACTGCTCGAGACCGGTCGCGAGCACCTCAAGACGACGTACCTGCAACGGGAGCTGACCCGCCTCTCCCAGCTGACGATCCTGTTGGGGATCCCGGCGGTGCTGGCGGCGTTTCTCCTGGGACTGTTGTACGGGGGTATCGGCGGGCCGACGATCGGTCACGCCGACGCCCCGGTCGTCGTCAGCGGATTGATCGCGATCGCCTCCTCGCCGGTGGCGCTGCTGTCGGCGTACGTTCTCCGCGCGGGGACGATCACGCGACGAACCGCCTCGATCGGCCCGATGCTCCCCCAGAAGGGGCCCGACGAGGGGCCGTTCGAGGTCGCCCGCGACGCGGACGGAGAATCGGAGTGAGACGAGCGAAACGTCGCCCCGCGGCCGCCGTTTCCGTTCGACGACGATCAGATGAACGCGAGCGGAATCATCAGTGCGATCCCGATCGCGATCCCGCCGGCCAGCTCCGGCTTCCCGCCGTTCGGTAACGGCTCGCCGAGCTCGAGCGCCTCGGGAACGAACTCCGAGAGCACGAGGTAGATCATCGCCCCGGCGGCGAACCCGAAGCCGAAGGGGAGAAACTCCCTGGCGACCCGAACGAAGTAGAACGCGATCACGGCGCCGATCGGCTGCGGGAGACTCGAGAACACCGCCCACCAGATCATCTTCGCCTCGGAAACGCCCATCGATCGCAGCGGGATCGAGATGGCGGTTCCCTCCGGGACGTTGTGGATCGAAATCGCGAGCGTCATAAACACCGCCAGCACCGGAACGGTAAAACCGAGCACCGGGACGCCGCCCTCGAGACCGAGGTCGGCGAAGGAGACGCCGACGGCGACCCCTTCGGGAAAGCTGTGGACGGTCAACACGCCGAGGATGAGCACGAGCTTCTTGAAGTCGGCCTCCTCGTACTCTCGGGGGTCGACGTCGGCGTCGACGATCACGTCCCTGGCGACGACGACGAGGACGACCCCCGCTGCCATCCCGACCGCGATCTGGAACGGCGTTCCCTCGGCGAGTCCCTCGTCGACGAGGCCGAACACCGACGCCGAGATCATGACGCCCGAGGAGAACCCCCAGAGGACGACGTTTCGGCGGTCGCTGATCTCCTCGAGGAAGAGAAACGGCACCGCGCCAAGCCCCGTCGCCAGCGCGGTGACGAGCCCGGCGACGAACACCAGCACGAGATTCTCGAGAAGAGCCACTGGTACCGACGTATTCGGCCTCGTCGTACAAACGGTTGACGGAACCGGTCTCGGTCGACGCCTCGCCGGTTCGACTCGCGGCCGGGCGCACGGCGGAGTTCCCGACGCTTCGACGGTGTCGTCGATAGTGCACACTATCTCCCCCCTGAAGAATCGCCCATTATACAACGGGACAGACGGTACGACGCTCTCGGTTCTCTATACGAGTATAACCCATGACGACCATAGAAGACCACGCGACTGACGGCGACGATCGCGACCCCCTCTTCGCGCGGATCCCGCGACGGGACTTCATGAAGGCGGGCGCCGCGGTCGGCGCGGTGGGATCGCTCGCGGGCTGTACGGGACTGCTCAGCGACGATGGACAGGTCTCGGCGGCGGACGCCGACGCGAGCGTCCCGCCGGGCGAACACGACGACTACTACGCGTTCCTCTCGGGGGGTCACTCCGGCGAGATCCGGGTCTACGGCATCCCCTCGATGCGCCAGTTGATCCGCATCCCGGTGTTCGGCCGCGAAAGCGCCCGCGGCTACGGCTACGACGACCGATCCAGCCAGATGCTCGAGGACGCGGGCGGCTACTCGTGGGGCGACGCCCACCACCCCCGCGTGAGCCAGACCGACAACGACTACGACGGCCGCTGGGCGTTCGTCAACGACAAGGCCAACGGCCGGATGGCTCGAATCGACCTGAAGTACTTCGAGACCGACGCCATCGTCGACGTTCCCAACCAGCAGGGGACCCACGGAGCCTGCTGTATGCTTCCCGATACGAAGTACGTCTTCGGCGTCGGCGAGTTCCGCGTGCCGATGCCCAACGACGGTCGGGAGCTCGACGACCCCGACAGCTACACCTCGACCATCGCCGCGATCGACCCCGAGTCGATGAACGTCGAGTGGGAGGTGCTGGTCGACGGCAACATGGACAACGGCGACGGCGGCAAGGAGGGCCGCTGGTTCTTCGCGACGGGTTACAACAGCGAGAACGGCGTCACCGAAAGCGAGATGTCGTCCTCCGAGACCGACTGGGTCAAAGCTTTCGACGTTCCCGCCATCGAGGAGGCCGTCGAGGCCGGCGAGTACGAGGAGGTCGGCGGCGTCCCGCTCGTCGACGGCACCCGCGACAGTTCGCTCAACGGCGGCGATCGACCGATCGTCCGCTACATCGACGTCGCCAAGAGCCCCCACGGAGTCAGCGTCACGCCCGACGGGAAGTACGCGATCGCCAGCGGCAAGCTCGATCCGACCTGCTCGGTGATCGACATCGAGGCGCTCGCCGAGACCAACGATCCCAACGAGGCGATCGTCGGCCGACCCAGCCTCGGGATGGGACCGCTGCACACCGCCTACGACGGGCGCGGCCACGCCTACACGACGCTGTTCATCGACTCACAGGTCGTCAAGTGGGACATCGAGGCCGCCGTCGAGGCCGCGGACGAGTCCGAGGACCCCGTCGTCGAGAAGATCGACGTCCACTACAACCCCGGTCACTTGATCGCCGCCGAGTCGTACACGGCCGAGCCGCAGGGCGACTGGCTGGTCGCGCTGAACAAGCTCTCGAAGGATCGGTTCCTCAACGTCGGACCGATGAAACCGGAGAACGATCAGCTGATCTACATCGGCGACGACGACGCGGGGATGGAACTGGTCAAGGACACGCCGGCCTACGCCGAGCCCCACGACGCCTCGATCGTCAGCGCCGACAAGATCCAGCCCGCGGACATCTACGATCCCGAGGACTACGACGAGGAGTTCGTCGATCACGACGACTCCGACATCGTCCGCGAGGACGGGCGCGTCCACGTGAAGATGTACTCCCAGCGCAACGAGTTCGGCTTCCAGGACGTCACCGTTCAGGAGGGCGACGAGGTGACCTTCACCGTCACCAACATCGAGACCACGCCGGACCTGCTGCACTCGCTGGCGATCCCCGAACACGACGTCAACATCAAGCTCGCACCCCAGGAGACTCGCGAGGTAACGTTCACCGCCGACGAGCCCGGCGTCTACTGGATGTACTGTGCGTTCTTCTGTAGCGCACTGCACCTCGAGATGCGCTCGCGACTGCTCGTCGAACCCGCGGAGTGATCCACCATGACCCGTCTCACACGACTGGCCGAACTGCGACGCCTCCTGCCGCTGACAGCGGCGGGGCTGTTCCTGCTCGCGCTGACGGTTCCGGTGTGGCGGATCACGTTCGACGCGCCCCAGTACGTGGAGACGCTGGTCGTCGAACTGTACGCCCACCCGCGAATCGGCGGGGACTTCGAGGAGGTCGCGATGCTCAACAAGTACGTCGGGTTCTACTACCCGGACCCGGTGTACGCCGATCCCAACTACGCCGTCCACGAAAAAGCCGTGGCCGTCCCGGAGTGGATACTCGGCCCGGTGGCGTTCGTCGGGCTGGCCGCCACGGCCGCCGTCGTCGCGCTCCTGCCGGGCGGAAGGATCGAGCGAGGGCTGCTCGCCCTGTTCACCGGGGCGGTCGCGGTGCTCGGCTCGATGGCCGTCATCATCCAGTACCGCCTCTACCAGGCCGGCCACACGCTCGACCCGGACGCCCCGCTCAACGGCGTCGACGGCTTCACGCCGCCGCTGCTGGGTAACTACCAGGTCGCGAACATCGACGGCACCGCCTGGGTCGGCCCCGGCGGCTACATGCTCGTCGCCGCGGTCGTCGCGCTGGCGGTCGCGGTCGCCCTGCGGGACTCGCCGGCGACGATCGCCGACGTCCCCGCGCTGGCCCGAAACGGCTGGAACCGGTTCCGGGACCGCGTCCGGCGACGGGGTCGCGAGGACGACCGCTCGAGGGGAAACCGACCGTCCGATTCGGACGAGCGTCCGGGCCTCGACGTCGAGACCGACGGTGGTTCCGATCCCCGCGCCCCGGATGCGCGCGGCTCCGACGGGCGCGGCCCGCCGACGGGAGGTGGACGGTCGTGACCGAGCGGTACTTCGCCGTCCTCGCCGCGGTCGTGCTCGTCACGTCGCTGGCGGGTGCGGCCGTCGGGGCGACGGACGGCTCGAGCGGTTCGGAGACCGTCGACGACTGGCGGGCGGACGTCCCCGACGTACACGACGTCGAGGAACCCGACGGCGACGGCACGGCGACCCTCGAGAGCGACGGCGAGGACCGCGAGTTCGCGTCCCTGCAAGCGGCCGTCGACGCCGCCGAACCCGGCGATAGGATACTGCTCGAGGGGCGGTTCGACGAGCGGGTTACCGTCGACACGCCGAACCTCACGATCGAAGCCGTCGAGCGCGACGCGGCCGTGATCGACGGCGGCGGCGAGGACACCGTCGTCGAGATCGCAGCCGACGGGACGACCCTCGAGGGGGTCTGGATCCGCAACTCCGGGCTCGAGAAGAACGACGACGACAGCGGCGTCCTGGTCAACGGCTCGAACACGACCCTCTCGGAGCTTCGCCTGACCGAGATCGCGTTCGGGATCTGGATTGGCGACACCGACGGCGTCGTCGTCGAGGAGTCGCTGATCGCCGGCCGCGAGGACGTCCCGACGGTCCAGCGGGGCAACGGCATCCACCTCTGGGAAGCGAGCGACGCCGAGCTCCGGAACAACGCAATCACGACCGTCCGCGACGGCATCTACTACCAGTGGGCCGAGGGCGTCCACGCCGAGGGCAACGCGATGTGGGAGATGCGCTACGGCGTCCACTACATGTACTCGAACGACAATCACCTCGAGGACAACACCGCCTTCGACAACGACGTCGGCTTCGCGCTGATGGTCTCGACCGGGCTGACCCTCGAGGACAACGTCGCGGTGAACAACGACGGCACGAGCGGCCACGGCATCCTGCTGAAGGACGTCGAGGACAGCGAGATCGTCGGCAACGAGGTCGTCGGCAACGGGAACGGCCTGTACGTCTACAACGCGCAGGACAACCGCCTCGTCAACAACCTCGTGCTCGAGAACGACGTCGGCGTCCACGTGACCGCCGGCAGCACCAACGCCGTCGTGGCGGGCAACAGCTTCGTCGCGAACGGCGAGGCCGCGTTCGCCGAGACGACCTCGCAGGCCCACTGGAACGGAACCGACCGGGGTAACTACTGGGCCGACGCGCGGACGACCGATCTCGACGACGACGGCGTCGGCGAGATCCGCTACCAGCCCGCGGGGACCGTCGAGCGACTGGTCCACGAGCGCCCGGGGGCGGCGGCCTTCGCCGAGAGCCCGGCCTTCGACGCGGTTCGGATGGCCGAGAGCTCGTTCCCGGTCGTCGAATCCCCCGGGATCATCGACCACCGCCCGCTCGCCGAACCGCCGCACGACGAATGGAGGACATACTATGAAGATCACGATCACTGACGTACGCAAACGCTACGGCGACGTCGTCGCCCTGGACGGGCCATCCTTCGAGATCCCGTCCGGGTCGACGTTCGGCGTCCTCGGGACGAACGGCGCGGGAAAGACGACCCTCTTCGAGCTGCTGGTCGGGCACCACGAGCCCGACGCGGGGCGGATCGAGGTCGGCGGGCTCGACGTCGAGCGGGCGGGCCACCGCGTCCGCGAGCGTGTCGCCTTCCTGCCCGAACACGCCGGCTTCCCGCCGTCGATGACGGGCCGAGAGGTGCTCTCGGTCCACGCCCGCATCCGCGGGCTCGCAGACCGCGAGGCCCGCATCGACGAGGCCCTCGAGACGGTCGGGCTGGCCGACGCGGCCGACCGGGCCGTCGACGGGTACTCCAACGGGATGGAACGGCGCCTCGGGCTCGCGTCGGCGCTGCTGGCCGAGCCGCCCGTGCTCGTCCTCGACGAGCCGACCGCGGGGCTCGACCCCCGCGGCGTCGCCACCTTCCACGAGATCGTCGAGCGGATCGACCGCGAGACCGACGCGACCGTCGTCCTCTCCTCGCACGTCCTGAGCGAGGTCGAACGGCTCTGTGACACCGTCGCCGTCCTCGAGGACGGCGAGCTCCGGACCGTCGGCGACGTCGACGAACTGCGAGCAGCGGGCGAGACCGTCACCGTCGTCTTGCAGTCGGCCGACGACCCCGCCCGACTCCTCGACGCCGTTCAGGGGTGGGGCGAGGTCGTCGAGACGACGAACGCGATCGAAGTGACCTGCGAGCGCGACGCCGCGTTCGATCTCCTCTCGGCGATCGATGCCGAGACGATCGATCGCTTCGAGGTCCGCGAACCCGGGCTCGAGGCGGCGTTCCGGAAGGCCCTCGCGACGGAGGCGGCCGCGGGAGACGAACCTGCGGCCGAAACGGAGGTGGACGCGTGATGTCCGACGGGTCCGAATCGAGAGCCGCGGCTCCGGCCGCCCGAACGGAGCCGGCGCTGCGGTCGGACGGCGGGTACGAAACGGCCTCGAACGCTCGAGAGTCGTCGACGCGACGCCCGACCGCCGTCGACGGCGGGCGCTCGGGGAGCTGGTACCGACAGCTGTTCGTCGTCGCCGAAACCGAGTACCGACTCGCGGTTCGAGGCCGCTGGGCCGTCGCGCTCGCCGCTATCTTCGCCGCGTTCGCGCTCGGGCTGACGACGTTCAGCGGGGCGAGCGTCGGCCCCGAGGGGTTCGAGCGAACGGTCGCGAGTCTGGCCGCCCTCGCGGTGTATCTCGTCCCGCTGCTCGCGCTGGCGTTCGGCTACGACGTTATCGTCGGCCGGGAGGAGAGCGGTTGGCTCCAGACGCTGTTTTCGCTCCCGATCGACCGCTCGTGGATCGTCGTCGGCGCCGCGGTCGGCCGGGCGGTCGTGCTCGCGAGTGCGGCGGTTATCGGGTTCGGGATCGCCGGCGGCTTCCTGCTGTGGGAGTTCGGATTCGCGGGATTTGGCACCTACGTCGCCTTCCTGCTGGCCGCGGTCGGACTGGCCCTCGCGTTCCTGGCGATCGGCGTCCTCGTCTCGACCGTCGCCAGCGAGAAGACGCACGCTCTCGGAACGGCGCTGCTCGCGTGGGCGTGGTTCGTCCTCGTTCACGACCTGCTCGGGTTCGGCGTGATCGCCGCGTTCGATCTCTCCGAGACCGCCGTTTCGGTCCTGTTGATGGCGAACCCGACCGGGATCTTCCGAGCGCTCGTTCTCGGCTCGCTGGGCGCCGCCGGCGACGCCGGCTTCGCCGCCGTCCTCGCCGAAACCGGCGTCTCGAGCCCGATCCTGATCGGGGCGTTACTCGCCTGGATCGTCGTCCCGATCGCGCTCGCGGCGCTCGCGGTTCGGAGGCGGCGTGTTTAACTCGTTTTTCGGAGACGGTTCCCGACGGTTTCAGCCGTCGCCGACGAGCCGCGGCCAGTCCCAGTCGACGCCCTGCGCCGAGCGGAAGCCGATGCTCATCTCGCCGTCGATGCCGGCCGTCTCGTTCGTGTTCACCCCGCCCAGCGTCGCGCCCTCGAGATCCTGGATCCAGAACTCGACTCCCGATTCGCTGTCGGCGACGAACCGACAGTCGACGGTCTCGCCGACGAGGCTCGGCAGCGTCGAGTCCTTCGCGAGGATCTCGGCCCCGTCGCCCGTCTCGCGGGCGATCCGTATCCCGCCGTTGGGATCGATGATGAGCCGCCAGCCGGGCGTCTCCGTCGACCAGACGTCCTCCTCCATCCCGAAGAGGATCCAGGGCTGGAAGGTGTTCGAGTTCGGCCGCACGAGGACCGAGACCTCGCTTCCGTCCTCGGGGTAGTTCGAGAGCCCCTGCCCGGGGAACGACCGCACGTTCGAGTCGCCCTCCTGTCGAAGCCCCCGGCTCGAGTCCGGATGCAGGGCCGCCTCCGAGACGACGGCGGCGTCGCCGGTTCCGTCGAGCGTCCACGACCGATAGAGACCGCCGCCATCGTACTCTTCGAAGTCGTCGATCAGTAGCGCGTCCGAGCCCCCGAGTCCGCCGCTCTCGTCGACCTCGATCTCGTAGGCGGCGGTGTCCGCGCAGTTCGTAAGCGCGAAGGAGTAGACGGCGGTCTCTCCCGGCTCCGGTCCGGGCTCGTCGGCGTAGCGCGTACTCGAGAGCTCGGTGCCGCCCTCGTCGTAGATCCGCGCGGCGGCGTCGAGGGCGCGTTCCGAGTCGCCGACGTTCTCGAGTTCGACGTGGACCTGACAGCGGTCGTCCGGGGAGTCGTCGGCCCGGGTGAAGGTGTGGCGCTCGGCCGAGAAGAACTCGCCCGCGGCGGCGGAGACGTCCACCTCGCCCTCGACAGACTCGTCCTCCCGCAGCTGTTCGTCGTCCGATTCGTTCGCGTCCTCCGACCGGCCGCCGCCCGCGGCACCGTCGCTGCCGTTCGTTTCGGACTCCCCCTCGTCGTCGGACCCCGAATCGCCGCAGCCGGCCAGCGCGATCGAGAGCGTCGTCCCGGCGCTCCCGAGTATCGTCCGTCGTCGCATACGCGAGTATCTATTCAACAGCGGAATAACAGTATCGAAACGACTCTCAGACTCCCTGCCGCGTCGTCACCGTCGTTCAGATCCCTCGGACGGGGTGCCGACGCCCGCCGGCCAGCCGGGCGGCTGCTCGGGCGAGGGGTCGGCGTGTTCGCGTTTCAACACCATCGGCGTCCGCTCGAGCGAGAGCACCTTCGTTCCGTCCTGGTTGTACGCCCGGAGCTCGGTCGTGACGATCCCGACGTGGTCCCGGGAGTTGCTCTCGCGTTTCTCGAGGACCTCGCTCTCGGCGTAGATCGTGTCGCCGTGGTAGACGGGGGCGTGGTGGCGGATCCGATCGTAGCCGAGGTTGGCGGTCGCGTTCACCGAGACGTCGATCACGCTCATCCCGACCGCGAGGGCGATGACGAACGTGCCGTCGACGAGGCGCTCGTCGAACTCGGTCTCGGCGGCGTAGGCCTCGTTGAAGTGCATCGGGTTGAGGTTCATCGTCACGTTCGTGAACCAGACGTTGTCGGTTTCGGTTACGGTCCGGCCGAACGGGTGTTTGTAGACGTCGCCGACCCGGAAGTCCTCGTAGTATCGGCCGTGCCAGCCGGCGACCACACGTCGCTCCGGTTCCTCCCGCCTGTCGACTGCACCGTCGGTGTCTTCGGTCATCGTGTCCGCCCGTACGGTTCCTCGAGGGCGAACTTGATCCTGCCGGCGGTCGCTTCGACGGTGTTTCCCGCTCCGTCACGGGGGAGAGGTCGCGTCGCGGTCGCGGCGAGAACACGTACGTAATGCGAAAGTTCAGGATCTACGCGCCAGAAGGTTTTGGGACCGAACCTATACCGATGTGGCGTGTCGGTAAAAGCGAACTCATGACCTCGATCATCAACCTCGAGATCTCGGGCGAGGGAACCGGACTCGCCGAACTGGTCGACGCGGTTCCGTCGCTGACGTGCGAAGCGGAGGCGACCATCGCCTCGAGCGGGCACGATCTCTGGCTCTCGGGCGCCCCGAAGGCGGAGATCGAAGCCGGGGTCGCCGACGCCTCGTCGATCGACGACTACGCCCTGATCGACGGAGCCGAAGGGAAGTGGCTGTACAACGTCGAGTTCGCTCCGGAGACGATCGACGTCTTCGAACTGGTCCTCGAGGAGGGCGGGACGATCCTCGAGGCGTCCGTGCCGAACGGGTCCTGGGTGCTCGACATCCGTGTCGAGGACCGCAGCGACGCGAGCTCGATCTACGATCGGCTCGAGGACCGCGAGCTCGAGCCGACCATCATCCGCCTGTTCGATACGAACGGGGGCGCTCGATCGCAAACGGGGCTCACGGAGAACCAGTACGAGACGCTGGTCGCGGCGATCGATCACGGCTACTTCGAGATTCCGCGGCGAGTGTCGATGCAGGAACTCGCCGAGGAACTCGATATCTCCCACCAGGCGCTCTCCGAGCGCCTGCGTCGCGCGTACCGATCGCTGGTCACTGCAGAACTCGACGTGACGACCGAGGAGGCCGATTCGGTTCGCTCCCCGACGCTCTCGGACTGACGGCCGCATCGGTTCGCGGCCAGTCGTCGACCTTGCAAAGGGAACCCAAGGAGTGACGTCGATAGCCCCGCTTCCCGCGAACGATGCAAAAGCGCTGTCTGAACTGCGACTGGACGATCCGCGGATCGGAATCCAGCCGGAACGACGAACGGGCCCGCGAGACCCTCGAGCACTTCACCGAGACGGGACACACGATCGTGACCCTCCCCGAGCCGATGAACGCCGAACTGCCCGGGTGACGGTCTCGCGGCAGCCGTCGTTTTCGAGCGCACTCGAGCGCCGGCGTGGGAAGCGCGTTGTTTCCCCCTCGAGGCCCGACGACTCGCCGAGATCGAGGTCGCGGTAGGCGGGACTCGCCGCGACGGGCGCAGACAGCTTTATGGCGCGCACCGTGGTCATGGTGGTCGTTGGCACTGACCAACGGGTGGACGACGATGCCTGAAACACGATTCGAAGTCGACACGAGCAGCGATCCGGACGACCAGCCGGGCCCGACGCCCCACAACCGGTGGCACCCGGACATCCCGGCGACGGTCTCGGTAGAACCGGGCGAAACCTTCCGGCTGGAGATGCTCGACTGGACGGGCGGACAGATCGGCAACGACGACGATCCCAACGACGTCCGGGACGTCGAACTCGAGCAGGTCCACTACCTCAGCGGCCCGGTCGAGGTCGAGGGCGCCGAACCGGGAGACCTCCTCAGGGTCGACCTGCTGGATCTCGGCCCGCTTCGGGACATGGAGTGGGGGTTCAACGGGATCTTCTCCCAGCAAAACGGCGGCGGGTTCCTGACCGATCACTTCCCGGACGCCGCGAAAACGGTCTGGGACGTCGAGGGAACCGTCGTCTCCTCCCGGCACGTCCCCGACGTCCGGTACGAGGGGAAGATCCACCCGGGACTGATCGGCACCGCGCCCTCCCGCGAACTGCTCGAGGAGTGGAACAGCCGCGAGGGAGAGCTGATCGACAGACACATGGACGATCCGGAGTCGATCCGGAACCACCCCACCGGGGAGACGGAGCCGCCGGTAGCGAACCCGCCCACCGAGGCGGGCGCCCTGATGGGCGAGATGGACCCTGACGAGGCCGAGGAGGCCGCGACGGAGGGCGCTCGGACCGTTCCCGGACGGGAGAACGGCGGCAACTGCGACATCAAGGACCTCTCGCTGGGGACGACGATCTACTTCCCGGTCTACGTCGAGGGCGCGAAGCTCTCGATGGGCGACATGCACGCCTCGCAGGGCGACGGCGAGATCTCCTTTTGCGGCGGGATCGAGATGGCCGGCTACGCCGACCTCCGGGTCGACGTCGTCAAGGACGGAATGGAGAAACACGGCGTCGACCACCCGATCTTCCAGCCGGGCCACCGCGGGCCCGACTTCTCCGACTGGGTCACCTTCGAGGGGTACTCGGTCACCGAGGACGGCGAGCAGCGGTACATGGACGCCCACGTCGCCTACCGCCGGGCCGCCCTCGAGGCCATCGACTACCTCGCGAACCTCGGCTACAGCCGCGAGCAGGCCTACATGCTGTTGAGCACCGTCCCCGTCGAGGGACGGATCAGCGGCATCGTCGACGTACCGAACGTCTGCGCGACGCTGTCGATCCCGAACGAGGCCTTCGAGTTCGACATCACGCCCGACTCGCTGGGCAGCGTCGAGAACCGCAGCCGGGACGTCGTCACGGACGACCCCCTCTGAGATCGACGGCCCGTTCGACATCCGGACGATCCCCGCAGAGCGACGTCGATCCCGTGACGGCCGTCCACGAGCCGACACGGGAACATGTTCGACGGGACGTAGACGGACGAGGCGACCGTACCGGAAAACGAGATGAATCCCCTCTCAGGTTTCCGCTCCGGCGGCGTGGACGAGGACCAGTACGACGGATGGGACGAGTTCGTTCTGGCGAACGTTCCCGGGCCGGGGCCGTTCCTCGAGGACCACCGCCCGCTCGAGGGCGAGGACCACGTCGCCGTCCACGAGCGCGCGCGGGAACTGTTCGAGGAGCGGGGCGTCTACGACGCCACCTTCGGGTACAACCTCGCGAAGCTGAACCTCGATCGGCGCCACCCCGACGCCGGGTTTCGGTACGCGCTCGAGGACGACGGCGTCCTGCGGGCCGAGTTCACGCCCACGACCGAGTTCTGTCCGCAGGCCGACGCGCTCCTGAAGGGTGCGTTCCGGGCGTGGAACGACCACGGCGGCGACCGCGAGTACGAGCTGGTTCGCGTCCGCGTCCGCCCGTCCCACAATCAGACGGGATCGATCAACGACGCGCTCGAGGCGGCAGAACGGCGGTTCCGCGAGACCGGGGCCGTCGAGTTCGGAGCCGAGCGCTCCCGCGAGTAGCTCTCGGCGGGCGACGCCGAATCGGCGCGACGGATCGGCGATCGGGTCTCGGAGTCGATCGCTACCGCACGTGTTCGGGGTAACGCCGACGTCGGTGGTATCGGTACCGTTCGACGCATGGCGACGAACTACGACGAGCTGCCGCTGGTGTACTCCTGTTCGGGGTGCTCGAGCGCGGCGCAGCTGGCGAACGAGCTCGCAGTGTCGCTCGACAGGGAGGCGGTCGCCGAGATGTCCTGTATCGCGGGCGTCGGGGGCGACGTCGCGCCGCTGGTCGCGACCGCCACCGACGGACGACCCGTGGTCGCGATCGACGGCTGTCCGCTCGAGTGTACCCACCGGTGTCTATACCGACACGACGTTCGTCCGGACCGACACTACGTTCTCGCGGAGGAGGGCGTTCCGAAGGAGTACCACGCCGACTACGACGACGAGCGAGCCGACGAGTTGTTCCGAAAACTCCGGCCGGAGATCGAGGCCCTCGACGGGGACGACGCGTAGCCGACCGAACCGGTTCGGCCGAACGTCCAACCGGAGCCGGACCGAACGGTCGCTCATGTCCCGAAACGACGGCGAACGGGTCCTCGACGTCCGCGAGGTCGACGGCCCGCCGTTCGACGAGATCTCGACCGCGCTGACCGACCTCGAGGACGGCGAACGGCTCCGGCTGATCGCGCCGTTCGAGCCGCGCCCGCTCTACGAGGTCCTCGAGGAGCGGGGGTTCGAGTACGATCCCGAACGAACGGACGACGGACGCTTCGAGGTGCTGATCGCCGACTCCCTCGAGTAGCCGACCGCTCCGACGAGGACGTTCCCCGGGATCGACGACCGCACTGTCGCCACTGACGGCGAACGTGTTCGTGCCAATCTGCATACTGACACCACGACTACCTCGAGTCGTATGACACGACTCGACGTCCGCGAGATCCCGCCCGTGAACAGGCATCCGACCATCCACGACGCCTTCGCGGAGCTCGACCCCGGCGAGGAGCTGACGATCGTCAACGACCACGAGCCGAAGCCGCTGTTCTACGAGTTCCAGGCCGAGGTCGAGGCGTTCGATCCCGACGGCTACAGCGTCGAGTGCGTCGCCGACGAGAAGTTCGTCGCGACGTTCCCGAAGCGCGCGGACTGATCCGGGTTCGGCGCTCGTCGGCGCGACCGCGTTCCGATCGACGGTCTCGAGCTCGACGGCGA
The DNA here is from genome assembly GCF_012163165.1 of Natronococcus sp. JC468. Lineage (NCBI taxonomy): Archaea > Methanobacteriati > Methanobacteriota > Halobacteria > Halobacteriales > Natrialbaceae > Natronococcus > Natronococcus sp. JC468. Next base: position 76,443 of record NZ_JAAVUO010000006.1, on the reverse strand, counting down.
CGGCCGACGGGCGAACGTGTTCGGAGCCAACTCGAGGGTCGTGGCGATCCTCGGTTCGAGTATGAACGTACCCGATGGCGTTCGAACGGATCGCGGACCGCCGATGGCGATCCCGTTCCAGTACTTCGTCGTCGCGTTGGGGTTTCTGGTCGCGGGCGCCGTCGGCGGCGTCCTGTCGAGTCTCGCGGCGCTGCCGGGGCTGGGGTCGCCCGCGTACGCCCACCTCCTGCTCGTGGGCTGGATCTGTCTGACCATCATGGGCGCGATGACCCAGTTCGTCCCCGTCTGGTCGGGCGTCGAGCTCCACTCGCGACGGCTCACGACGGTACAGCTGTGGCTCGTCGCGGGCGGGCTCGTCGGGTTCGTCGCCTCGCTGCTGGCTCTCGCGCTGGAGGTGTTGCCCGTCTTCGCCGCGCTCATGCTCGCGGGGATCTGGCTGTTCGTCTACAACGTCGGGCGAACGCTGCTGTCGGCGCGCCCGTTCGATTTCACCGAGCGACACTTCGCCGTGGCGTTCGCGTCGTTCGCGGCGCTCGCGGCGCTCGGGTTCGTCCTCGCACTTGATTTCGCGCTCCCCGTCCTCGACCCGATTGCGCTCGATCGCGGCGACGTGCGCGGAGCCCACGTCACCCTGGCGGTCTTCGGCGCGGTGACCGCGACCGTCGTCGGCGCGATCGCACAGCTCGGGACGATGTTCACTCAGACCGGGAGCGACCCGCTCTACCGCGGCCTCGAGGGCCTCGAGCAGGCGACGTTCCCGCTCGGGCTGGTCCTATTGGCGCTCGGACGCGGCGCCGGGTCGACGACGGTCGCGACCGTCGGCGCCGTCGGCGTCCTCGTCGGGCTCCTCGCGGTCGCGCTCGTGCTCGTCCGTCGGCTGGCCGCCTCGTCGACCGACGCCAGCCCGATGACCGACCGCTACTGGATCGTCGCCGCTGCGCTGTTCGCCTGGATCGGGCTCGCGGCGCCTGCGTGGTTGCTCGATCCGATCGGACCGGAGCGGGTGTTGGGCTACCCGGACGCGACCGCCCTTCTCGTGTTCGGGGTCTTCGGATTCGTCGTCGTCGGGACCCTCTACCACGTGGTTCCCTTTATCATCTGGATCGAACGCTACAGCGACCGCGTCGGGCTCGAGCCGGTGCCGATGATCGACGACCTCTACAGCCACCGGCTCGAGCGCGCCGACCTCGCGGCGACGGGTCTCGGTGCCGCGGGGCTGGTCGTCGGCGAGTTCCTCGGACTGGCGACGCCGGTCGTCGCCGCGTCGGCCGCGGCGCTCGGCGTCGGGTTCTGTCTGTTCGTATCGAACATGCTGCTGACGGTTCACCGACACGATCCGAACGGACTGGGACACGTTCTCCGCCCTCGCCTCGACCCCGCGAAATCGGCGGTCGCGGAAGGAGCCGACGCTCCCGAACCCGATCGCGACCGGAACTGAGCACGCCCCGCGACAAGGCCCGAACTCGTTCGGGGCGGAATAGAGGTCCGACGAGATCCAATGATTGGACATGACGAGTCACCGATCGGTCGTCGCCCGAACCGACGCCCCGACCGACCGCCCTCGAACGGTGCTCGACGTTCGCTCGCTGGGACCGCCCGACCCGCTCCAGCGGACGCTCGAACGGTTGGCCGAACTTCCCGACGAGACCGTCCTCGTCCAGCGGAACGACCGCGCGCCCCAGTTTCTGTACCCAAAACTCGAGGACAGAGGGTACGCCTACGAGACGGTCGAAACCGACGAGGAGGTCGTCACGGTCGTCTGGCGCGAGTGACAGTCCCGCGGAGAGAGACGTATTTCCCCATCGGATCCGGATCCTCGCTCGAAAAGGCGGGACGTCCGCGGTGACGTTTCTTAGATAAGACTCAAAGTTACTAATCTTACGTCTGTATCTTAGATGAGTTAGGTGGGAAAGACACATACCCAAGATTGCGAGCGAACCCGCACGAAGGCGTCGGTTCGTTCGAGCGAGCGGTGACACGACGAAATCGGTGATTTCGTTCCGGGGCCGTCGGAGTACGGCGGTCGATGTGTATCCGTATTCGTCCAATTTCGGATCGGAGATTCCCGCCACAATAAGACATTCGTAAGATTCTAGTACGAAGTCTGAGTGACGTCACGTAATGACCTACGAATACCTGAACGAAGAACTGGTGAACGCGTTGCTCGGGGACGGCCGCGCGAGCCTCCGAAGCCTCGCCGAGGATCTCGACGTGTCCGTCACGACGGTCTCGAACCGGCTCTCGGACCTCGAGGACGAAGGCGTCATCCAGGGGTACACGCCGACCGTCGACTACGGCGCCGTCGGCTACGACGTCACCGCGGTGATGCAGCTCAAAGTCGAGGGGGATGCGCTCGCCGAGATCACGGAGACCTTGCGCGAGCATCCCCAGATGATCTCCGTCTACGAGGTGACGGGCGACTACGACGTGATCGCGATCGGCAAGTTCGAGGACACCGACGACATGAACGATCAGATCAAGTCGCTGATCACCGATCCGGCCATCAACCAGTCCAACACCAGCATCGCGCTCAACGCCGTCGCCGAGAACGAGCAGTTCGAACTCGAGACCGACATCGACGACTGATCGAGGACCGGTCAGTCCGTTTGCTCCGCAGCCTCGTCGAGAAGAACGAGCGCGCCACCGAGCAGGGCGACGTTCTTGCAAAAGTGGATCTCGTTCGCCTGGCGCACCTCGCCTTCCATCGTCCAGAAGTCGTGGATCTGCGGCGTCGTCCCGAGGAAGAAGACGATTACTGCCCCGGCCGACGCGCGCGGGAACTTCCAGAAAACGATCCCCAGGTTGGCGATGAACAACAGTCCGGTGGCAAACGGGACGAGCAGTTCCGGTGCGGGAACCCCCTTCTCGCGGGATATGTCGACGCGTTTCTCGTTGTTTCGAAAGCCGTCGACGGCCATGTACATGAGCGTCACACCGTACAGCAGGCGACCCAGTCTGGACGGCGGGGTGGATGTGTCGGTCATGCGCTCTCAGACGACCTCGATTCGGCTGACGTTCGCGTCGAGCCGACCGACGGTGGAGTACGCCCCGTCCTCGTTTCGCCGCATGAGCCTGCCCTCGACGTCGTCGCGTTGGTCGGGAACGTCGAAGAGCCCGGAGCCACAGATCACGTCGCCGTCGTACACGGCCCACGTCTCGACGATCTCGTGGGGTTCGCCGGGGTAGGAAACGCGCTCGAAGTCCCGCCCGAAGTTCGTCGATTCGAACAGCGCCGCCTCGTGTTCGTCGTCGACCCACGCCGGCGGCGCCTCTTCGCCGCCACAGAAGAACACCCGTCCGTCGTGGACGAACACCCGACGGATGTAGGAGAAGTCGTTCCCGGTGTCGAGTCGGGTCCAGGAGTCCCCGGCGTCGGTCGTCCGGTAGAGGCCGCCGACGCCGACCGCGTGGCCGAGCCCGAGGTTCTCGAGGTCGTGGTCGAGATACCCCGTCGTCGCGAGCCAGACGTCCTCCGAGATCGGCAGCACCTGGTGGACGTCGTCGACGATCGTGTCCCGGCGATCGAGCCAGGTCCGGCCGCCGTCCGTGCTTAGGTGGATCCCCCCTGCTTCGACGCCTGCGACGAGTCGCTCCGGGCGACCGGGGGCGGCCTCGAGAGCGCGCAGTCGTGCGTAGTGGGGATCGATCGGCGACTCCCAGTGGCCTCGAGAGGGGAGTTCTCGGAAGCCCTTCAGCTCCGACCATGTCTCGCCGTCGTCGACCGAGCGGTAAATGTACGGGTCGTTCGTGCCGGCGTACAGCGCCCCGTCGGCAGTCGCGAGTATCGACCACACCTCGCTCCGGCCGGCGTGCCAGAAGCGGTCGCCGAGGGGAACCTCGAGGTCCGCCCACGTCTCGCCGCCGTCTCTCGAGCGATACGCCCCCGTCGACGACGCGACGAACACGCCGTCGGCGTGGTCCCACGACCGGACCGCTGTTACCACCCCACAGTCGAGGACCCGTTCCGCCTCGTCCCGTTCGAACGGAATCCCGCCGACCCGGTACAGGCCGTCGTCCGTCCCGATCAGCAACGTCATATGTGTCATGTTACTTTGCCACATAATAAAGTTTTACCAGTCTGTAAAACACTACGTGTACTCACCGACGATAGCGAACCCGGCACGATCACGCCAGGCTCGCCCGCGACGAAGGAGATGCACATGCCACCGACACACCCGACGAAACGACCGACCGACGCAGCGCACCTCGACGAACGCTCCCCCGACGTACCGACGGACCTCCTGAACCTCCCCTGGATCGACGTCCACAACCACGCGCACACTCTCTCGTGGGCGGATCGAGAGCGGTACGCCCTCTCGGGGTGTGAGTCGATGGTGATGGTCGCCTCGGGGTACCACTGGACGCCCTACAACCCCGTCAGAGCCGAGGACGTCCGGTACCTGTGGGACGACGCGCTCAACCGTCGCGCGGCGATCGAGCGAAACCACTTCTTCGAGGCGAACCTCGGGCTGGGGATTCACACGGGCGCTCGCATCGAGGATCCCGACAACGCCCTCGAGGCGATGGCCGACTACTGCGCGCTCGGGGAGGTCGTCGTGATCGGCGAGACCGGCGTCACGCCCTCCCAGCACGTCAGTAGCTGGGACATAGACGAGCAGCGCGCGATCGTCCAGGCGCAGATGGAACTCGCCGATACCCACGACCTGCCGGTGCTCCTGCACACGCCGAACACCTCGAGCGACTCGGGGCGATCCTACCGCTCAGGAATCGGAACGCCGGGCTACGAGAAGAACCCCGGGCTGGGTCAGGAGCCGGTGATCGACGCCGAGAACCCGGCGCTCGAGGCGGTGAAGATCGACGTCGAGGCGGCTCGGGATGCGGACCTCGACGAGGAGCGGGTCGTCGCCTCCCACGCCGACAGAAACAACACCCCCTACCTGATGGAGGAGACCGACTGCTACCTGAGCTACACGATCGGCCACTCGTGGCTGATCGGCGTCGACGCTGCGGACGTCGCCGACGCGATCGACGAGTACGGCCCCGAGCGGATCATGATCGATACCGACTGTGCGAACGTGCTCCGGACCGACCCCTTCGCGTTGAAGCGGGCCATCCTCGAGTTGTATCGCTACGGGATCGACGAGGCGGCGATTCGGAAAGTGGTTCTCGAGAACCCGCGCGAGGTGTTTGATATCGGGGGAAACTCCTGAAAGAGAAGTACTGCTGGTATAGTGACTGCGAATCTATCAAGTAGGGCTGCGTGTCATTTATTGCCACGCACGCTGTAGAATATGCGATCAGTTCTGATGCAAATACCAGAAACTCGGGAAGTGACGTGTCCGAAATGCGGGGAGAACAGCAGTATCCCAGTCCCAGAACGGGACGTCGAACTGAAAGTCAGCCCGTACGTCGCCGCGTTCGGTGATCACACGGAGCTCAAATGCTCGAACGAACACGTCTTCTGGGTCTACTACTGCTAACCATACGCCTTCTACCGGTCGCCCGGTTCGCTTGCCTCCGCAACGGGTCAACCAATCGGATTCGGAACTGAAATTGAGGGAGAACGCGTACTACTGACCACTACTTCTCGAACGCACAGGTGTTCATCAGTTCGCCGATTCCATCGATCCCGATCGTTACCTCGTCGCCGTCCTCGAGCAACACCGGCGGCTCCCGGTAGACGCCGACGCCCGGTGGCGTGCCGGTGAAAAGGAGGTCGCCCGGCTCGAGCGTGAACGCCCGGCTGCAGAACGACACCAGCTCGTCGACGCCGAAGACGAGGTTCGCGGTCGTCGACTCCTGGAGTCGCTCGCCGTTGACCTCGGCCCAGATCTCGAGGTCGTGGGGGTCGTCGACCTCGTCCGCGGTGACGAGTTCGGGTCCGATCGGGGCGAAACCGTCGAGGCTCTTGCCGCGAACCCACTGGCCGTCGCCGTGCTGGAGGTCCCGCGCCGAGACGTCGTTGCCGACGAGGTAGCCCGCGACGTGCTCGAGGGCCTCCCCCTCGTCGACGCGCCGGGCTTCCTCGCCGATGACAACGACGAGTTCGGCCTCGTAGTCGACCTTCTCGGTGAGGTCGGGATCCCAGCTAATCGTGTTCCCGGGGCCCGTAATCGTCGTCGGGAACTTCGAGAAGAGGACAGGTTCGTCGGGGATCGGATTGTCGCCCTCCTCGGCGTGATCCCGGTAGTTCAGCCCGACACAGACCACCTTCTGCGGATCGTGTACCGGCTCGAGCCGATCGACGTCGTCGAGGTCGTAGACGCCGACGCCCGTCTCCGCGGCGTGCTCGACGGCCAGTTCGGCCTTCCGTCGCCACTCCCAGCCGGCCAGCAGCTCGGTGCTCGAGCGGGGCAAGTCGACGCCGGCGGCGGCGCCCGCCTCGGCGAGGTTGACGACCGTCTCGTCGTCGGTTCTGGCGCCACACCAGGGCTGTTCTCCGTTCGTCGTCGTGTATTGTCCGAGTCGCATATGAGTGATCTGTAGCGGGTAGTTACTCGAGATCGATGCCGGCCTCCTCGAGCAGCCGTTCGCCGGAGGCGACGAAGCGGTCGAACTCCGCTTCGAGGAGGGGGTTGTGCAGTTCGCCGTCGCGCTTGACCGGTTCGCCGTCGACGAGCACGGTGTCGATGTGAGACGGATCCGACTGGAAGACGACGGTCTGGATCGGGTCGTGACACGGCGCGGTCATGAAGTCGTCCGTACGGATCATGACGATGTCCGCGCGCTTGCCGGGCGTGAGCGTGCCGATCTCCTCTTCCATGTTCAGCGCCCGCGCCCCCTCGATGGTGGCCATCTCGAGGGTGTCCCGCGCGGTCGTCTGTACCTCGGTGACCGCCGAATCACCCTCGAGGATCGCCTGGTTCTCGAACATCCGCTGGACCTGCAGGCCGATCCGCATCTGGGTGGCCATGTCGCCGCTGATGTCCGAGCAGACGTCGACGCCCCACGCCGGTCGGCCGCCGGCCTCGAGGACCTTCCCCGTCACGGGAACGCCGTGGCCCATCTGCATCTCGACTTCGGGCGTCGCCGAGAACGAGACCCCCTGCTCGACGGCGTGGTCGACGTCTTCCTGAGAGAAGTGGTTCCCGTGGGCGACGTTGACGTCCGGGCCGAGCACGTCGCGGAGGCAGCCAAAGCCCTGGTAGTCGTCGCCGTAGACCGACGAGGGCCAACACGCGGCGCCCATGTGGAGCGTGGCGACGGCGTCGAGGTCGCGGGCCAGTTCCAGATCGCTGCGGGCGGTCTCGTCGGTACAGAAGTCCGGCCCCCGGAGCCCGAGCCCGAGGCTGAGCAGGTCGTCGTCGCGGATCCGCTCGGCGTAGAACTCGCGGATCTGCCCCTCGGGGAGGCCGACGTCGCTGTTGAACCACCACGTCGCCGCGTCGTCGCCCGGCGGCCCGTAGGTGTACACCGCGCGCAGTCCGGCGTCCTGGAGCGCGTCGACGGCCCGTTCGGCGTGCTCGAGCGAGTTGGGGTACGACCAGTCCAGGGCCGTGGTCGTCCCCGTGTAGAGCTTCTCCAGTGCGCCGAAGAGTCCGCCGAGATACATGTCCTCGGGTCGGTAGAGTCCGGTGATGTTGCCGAGCATGTGGTCGAAGTACTCTCCCATGAGCGACCAGTTCCCGGCGATACCCCGTACCTGGGTCTGTGCGAGGTGGATGTGCGAGTCGACGAATCCCGGCAGGACGATGTGGTCGCTCGCGTCGATCTCCTCGGCGTTCGACGCGCTTAGCCCGCGCCCGATCTCGACGATCTCGCCGTCCTCGATCAGCACGTCGGCTTCGTCTAGCTCACCGATTTCGGGGTCGAGCGAGACGACGGTGCCGTTCCGGATGTGTGTCTGTGTCATGCGCGATCTGACAGACTGACCGCGGGGACAAAAGTTTACCGTCCGGTAAACTCTCCATCGGCGGAGCAATCGAACTATATATCGTTCGAACGGAGAGAACGTATGAGCGAGTCCGATGGGAGCGCCTCCGACAAGGACACCCAGGAGGTGATCATGGAGGCGACGTTCCGTGCGCTGAGCGAGCACGGGTACAAGGACCTCAGGATGCGCCACATCGGCGAAGAGATGGAGCTGACCCGACAGGTGATCCACTACCACTACGACGGCAAGTACGACCTGCTGTCGTCGTTTCTGGAGTACGTCATCGAGCAGTACGAGGGCAGCGTCGAAGTGGCGGCCGACGCGGATCCCCGGACGGAGCTCGACGCGCGGATCGATCAGTGCCTGTTCGGCCCAGAGTTCGACGAGTTCACCCACTGGGATCGGATGCGAGTCTACCACGAGCTGTACGCGTATGCGCAAAACGACGACCGCCACCGGGAGGTGTTCAACGAACACTACGCCCGCATTCGAGGAAGCATCGTCGAGGTGATCGAGGCGGGAATCGAACGCGGCACCTTCCGCGAGGTCGACGCCGAGCGAATGGGCCAGCTCATCACGGACCTGATCCACGCCGCGCGCGGCCGTCGGATCGCGCTCGGGCATGAGGACGCCCCCGAGGAGACTCGTCGGGCCATCGACGAGTTCGTCCTCGATTCGCTGCGTCCCGACGGCTGAGGACGCGTCGTGCCCGTCCGAACGGGTCCGTTCGCTACTCCTCGCCGAGTTGCTTCGAGAGCCGACCGAATGATCCGGCGTCGTCGGCCTCAGCCGTGGCGTGATCGATCGGACCGCCCTCGGCTCGTCCCGTTATCCGGCACGACGATAAAAGCGACTTCGACCCGGCGGCGGATCCACGACGCAGCCTCCGCGCGACTGCGACCGACGACGGCTGCGAGAGCGAACCCGAGGGAATCGAGCAGCGAATCCACGGAACACTACCCCTCGTTTAGAAGTGGTCGTAGTTCGATACCTATCCGTATTTGACTTGTGGGTATTCCGTTCTCGATCACTACCGTAAGAGATGAGCTTCGCCAGCGGGTCAAACAGCTGCTCCATCTTACACAGGATTCGTCGGAAACGGTTCTCGAGGAATCCAATTATCGGGCCCAATAACCAATCTATGGACGTGGCGACGGTCCCCTCGATCGGCCGTTTTAGGGGACGCGTCTCGGTACCGACCGTAGCCATCCGAGCAGTAGTATTTCGTATTATATACAAGTCTACACAATCTATTTTATGGTGAATTTCATATATATTCCGTTTCCAGATGGACGAAAAGGTTCCAGTACGGGGTCGTAGAACCGACAGGCGGTCCCCTCCCTTCAACAGTGACGGCCCCGGACCGACTCGGCCCCTTCTCGTTCGACGGAGTTACGAGCATCATCGTGGGGCTCGAGAAGGACCTCGAGGCGGGCGATCGAGCGGCCCTCGACGCTCGCGGCGGTGTCGAGTCGTCGGGGCTCGTGGGGGCCGACTCGGAGCGATGCTGAGAGTGCGGCGGGCGATTCGCCTCAGATCGAGTGTTCGATGTAGAGTTCAAGTTCGTTGACGGCGCTGAGCACCCGTTCCGGCAGTTCCTCCGTGAGCTGCTCACCCTTGACGCGGTGTGCAGGCCCGGAGACGCTCAGCGCGCCGATCACTTCGCCGGCCGAGTTCGTCACCGCCGCGCCGACCGCGTGAACCCCCTCGGTCGTCTCCTGCCGGTTGAAGGCGTACCCGCGCTCGCGGATCCGTTCGCACTCCTCCTCGAGTTCGGCACGCGTCGTGATCGTGTTCTCGCTCACGCCGTGGAGGCCGTGGGTGGCGACGATCTCGTCGACCCGTTCGGGAGACGTGTTCGCGAGGATCGATTTGCCGGCGGCGCTCGTGTGGAGCGGACCCCGCCGGCCGATGTGTGCCCCCGTCTGCACCGCGCTCTGTCCGACCTCGGTGTAGAGGTAGACCCGTTCGCCGGCCTCCTCGACGATAAACTGCGCGCGCTCCCCGGTCTCGGCCGCCAGCACGTCGACCTTCTCTTTGATCATCGGGTACGCGGTCGTCGCCCGCTGTGCGTGCCCGCCAACGGTGAGAAACTGGAGTCCAATCCGGTAGGTGCCGTCCGACTGGACGACGTAGTTGTGCTCGCGGAGGGTAACGAGGTGTCGATGAACGGTGCTCGGCGACAGTCCCAGATGCTCGGAAATCTCGTCGATCGTTCCCCCGCGTAGTTCGCGAATCGCGTCGACGATCGCTAACGACGTTTCAGTCGTTCGCGCCCCCGTTTTGGGTTTGTTTGCCATGAGAGGTGCTGTGTATCGAGTGATCATAAATGATGGTGTTCTCTCCAGGGACGGCCGCCGTCGGTGCTTCAGCCCCCGATCTGAGAATCCGGGACGGGTTGTACGCGAAACCCACAGCGTATTCGGCCTATATTCATAATTCATTACTTCATTGGTTCACGTTATCATCCTACTGCCGGTTTATTACGAAAGTACTTCTGTAAACCTCTTATGTCGACGTGGATACCGTCACGTGTTCTCAAATTGGGACACCGAAATCACCTCCTTCAACTGATCTCCGTTGCAATCCCGAATATTCGGGACTCTCCGAGGAGCTACTCCTTCCGCATCGGCCCGTAAAATCCATAGCTCGTGGTCGGGAGGGAGTCTCGAGACTATCCAAATATCCGGGATCGGCGTTGACGACTGCGCCGGTAGGGAACCGGTTAAGTGGTATCGGAACGCGTCGTTGTGACATGCCAGGTATCTCCGTGCGCCGAACAATAGTGGTGGGCAGTCGTGGATGAGAACGATCGGTCAATTACGGGGTTTACGATGCTCGCACACGGGATCTTTCACACGTACGAGTTGAGCATCCCGATCTTCATCGTCATCTGGCTCGACGCGTTCGAGGTGTCGGCGTTCGTCCTCGGACTCGTCGTCAGCGTCGGCTACGGACTCATCGGCGTCGGTGCGATTCCGAGCGGTCGGCTCTCGGATACGTACGGCTCGCGTCGACTGATCGTCGCGTCGATCGTCGGCATGGGCGGGGGGTTCTTTCTGCTCGCGCTCGCGCCGAACGTCTACGTGTTGATGGCGGCGATCGTCGCCTGGGGCATCGCCGCGAGCGTCTACCACCCCGCCGGGCTGTCGCTGATCAGCCGCGGCGCGAAAAACCGCGGGACGGTGTTCGCCTACCACGGCGTCGGCGGTAACATCGGAACCGCGTTCGGTCCGCTGCTGACCGCGTCGTTGCTGCTCGTTCTCGACTGGCGGTTGGTCGTCGTCGTCCTTACGATTCCGGCCGTCGCCGTCGTCGCGTTCGGATCGCTGATCGAGTTCGACGAAGGCACCGCGGCCGCCGCCGACGGCGGGGACGGCTCGAACGACGAGCGGTCGTCGATGGAACTTGAGTCGATCGTCGACGACTCGCGGCTCCTTCTCACCGCAGGGTTTCTGCTTACGTTCGCCGCGGTCATGATCTACGGAGTCTACTACCGGGGACTCCTAACCTTCCTTCCCGACATGATCGGCGGTCTCCCCCGGTTCGAGACCTACGAGATCTTCGGACGGGAGGCCGAGCCGGCCCAGTACGTCTACACGGGGATACTGATGGTCGGGATCTTCGGCCAGTACGCCGGCGGACGGATCACGGACCATGTACGGACGGAGTATGCGTTCCTCTCGTCGCTGACCGCCCTCGGGATCCTCGCGTTCACCTTTATCCCCTCGGTTGACTGGGGACTCGCGCCGTTCCTGCTGGTCTGTGCCGCCATCGGCTTTTTCCTCTACGCGACCGCGCCGATCTATCAGGTGGTGATCGCGGAGTACGCGGCCGCCGACGTCCACGGCCTCTCCTACGGCTACGCCTACCTCGGGATGTTCGGCTTCGGCGCGGCGGGGGCCGCGCTCGCCGGCTCGTTGCTCACCTACGCGAGCGAGACCGTCCTGCTAGCCACGCTGGGCGCACTCGCACTGGTCGGCGCCGGGATCGTCGCGACGTTACTCGTACTGCACAGTGAGAATGAGTAACTAACAACAAGATTTAATACCGTAATCTCGCATGCTTGGTGTATGGTAGCTAGAGCTGGCGGTGGAATTCTCGACGATATTACCGTCGTCGATCTGACGACGTTCGTGACGGGCGGGTTCGCGACGTTGATGCTCGCGAACCAGGGCGCAGAGGTGATCAAGATCGAGCGACCGACCGTCGGCGACGACAGTCGTCACTCCGGACCGCCGTTCGTCGACGTCGCCGACTACGAGGGGGAAGGACGGGCGGCGTCCGAACACGGCGAATCGCCGTACTTCTGGACGGTCAACTACGACAAGCAAAGCGTCGAACTCGACCTCAAGTCCGAGGAGGGGTACGAGATCTGTCGGGAGCTGATCGACGAGGCCGACGTCGTCGTCGAGAACTTCAGACCGGGCACGGCCGAACGGCTCGGGCTCGGGTACGAGGAGCTGGCCGAGGACCACCCCGGGCTCGTCTACTGCTCGATCTCCGCGTTCGGCGACTCCGGCCCCTGGAGCGCCCGTCCCGGCTACGACCTGCTGATCCAGGGGATGAGCGGCATGATGAGCGTCACCGGCCCCGAGGACGGCGAGCCCGTCAAGGTCGGGTTGCCGCAGACGGACCTGATCACCGCGATGTGGTCCGCGTTCGGAATCGTCAACGCGCTCTACCGGCGCGAACGAACCGGCGAGGGCGAGCGCGTCGAACTCGGAATGCTCGACGCGGCGCTGCCCTGGCTGACCAAACAGGCCGCGAAGGCGTTCGTCGGCGAGGAGCCGGGTCGGATGGGAACGAAGGATCCCGTCCTCGCACCCTACCAGAGCTACCCGACCGCCGACGGCTACCTGAACGTCGCCTGCGGGAACCAGAAGCTGTGGGAACAGCTCTGTACGGAGATCGGCCGCGAGGAACTCGCCTCCGATCCCCGGTTCGAATCCAACGCCGATCGGGTCGAGAACATGGACGCCCTCGAGGCGGAACTCGCCGAAACGTTCGCCGAACGCACCACCGGCGAGTGGGTCGAACGCCTCGCCGAGGATGCGGACCTTCCCGTGGGGCCCGTCTACGGCGTCGGCGAGGCGCTGGACAACGAACAGGTCGAGGCGCGGGGCGCAGTCGACACCCTCACCCACCCCGCTGCCGGTGAGATCCCGATCCTCGAGCACCCGCTGAACTTCTCGGAATCGGAGAGCGGGTTCGACGAGGCACCGCCCATGCTGGGCGAGGACACCGAGGCGGTCGTCGAGGCGCTCGGGTACTCGGAGCGGGAGATCGAGGAACTCCGCGAGAAGGGCGTGCTATCCGGATAGATCGAGCGAGAGGGGAGCGACCGCCCCCCGAGAGCGGTCGCACCGTCGAACCAAACTGGGGCACCTGACACCGCCAGCGTCGAGAGCGGAAGCCCGAAGGACCGCGTCGATAGCCCCGCATACGGGCGAAAACGGCTGTAGGCGTCGAAGGATTTATGATAGTGGTCGGAAGTAGGAGTAGGTAGTCTTCGCCGGAGCAACCACTATGGACGTCAATCAAGCGATCGCACGTACCCTGAAAGAGGAAGGAGTAGAGTACCTGTTCGGATTCCCGAGCAACCCGCTTTTCGACACCGGTGCGGCCGAGGAAGAGGGGATTCGAACCATCATCACCAGACAGGAACGGACTGCCGTCCACATGGCCGACGCCGTGGGACGGCTGAGTTCGGGCGACCGCGTCGGCGCGTTCGCGTGCCAGCACGGACCCGGAACGGAGAACTCGTTCGGCGGGGTCGCGCAGGCCTACGGCGAGTCCGCGCCGATCGTCGCGATTCCGGCCGGCTACGACGAGGCCAAGACCGACGTCGACCCCAAGTTCAACTCGCTGGTCAACTACCAGCAGGTAAGCAAGTCCTGCGAACAGCTGACCGATCCCGACGCCGTCGGCGAGACGATGCGTCGCGCGTTCAGCGCGGCCCGGAACGGTCGCCCTCGTCCGGCCGTCGTCGAAGTGCCCAAGGACGTCTTCTACACGGATCTCTCCGGGGAGTTCGAGTACCGACCGACCGGCTCGAACCGATCCGGCCCCGACCCGGACGGCGTCGACGAGATCGCAGACGTCCTGCTCGAGGCCGAGAACCCAGTCATCTTCGCCGGCCAGGGCGTCCACTACGCCCAGGCGTGGGACGAGCTGCGAGAGCTGGCCGAGACGCTCGAGGCACCCGTCGCGACCAGCCTCAACGGCAAGAGCGCGTTCCCGGAGGACCACCCGCTGTCGCTGGGCGCCGCCAGCAAGAGCGAACCGGGCCAGCTCGCACACTTCATGCGAGAGACCGACGTCCTCTTCGGCGTCGGCTGTAGCTTCACCGATACCGCCTACGGGCTCACCGTTCCCGACGGACCGACGATCGTCCACTCGACGCTCGACTCGACGGACATCGACAAGGACGTCGAGTCCGACTACTCGCTGGTCGGCGACGCCAAGCTGACCCTCGACGCGCTGGTCGATTCCGTCGGCACGCGGGTCGACGACTCCCGCGGCCGGGTCGACGACGTCGTCGGCGAGATCGAGGACGCACGCGAGGCGTGGCTCGAGGAGTGGCGCCCGAAACTCACCTCGGAGGAGACGCCGATCAACCCCTACCGCGTGATCCACGAGCTCACCGAGGTACTCGACGCCGAGGAGACGATCATCACCCACGACGCCGGCAACCCGCGGGACTTCCTGGCGCCGTTCTGGGAGTCGACCGAGCCCCTGTCGTACATCGGCTGGGGGAAGACGACCCAGCTGGGGTACGGGCTCGGGCTCGCGATGGGCGCGAAGCTGCTCAACCCCGACAAGCACTGCATCAACCTCATGGGCGACGGCGCGATCGGGATGACCGGGCTGGACTTCGAGACGGCCGCCCGCGAGGAGATCCCGATCCTGACGATCCACCTGAACAACTACGAGATGGCCTCCTACGATACCCCCTTCTCCGGGGACTTCGCCGACGTCGGCGAGGCGCTGGGCGGTTACGGCGAGCGCGTCGAGGACCCCGACGAGGTCGGGCCGGCCATCGAGCGCGCCGTCGAGCAGACCGAGTCCGGCACGCCCGCGCTGCTCGAGATCATCACCTCGAAGGAGACCGAACTCTCGCGGCCTGACCTCGAGTAGGACGGCATCGCTGAACGCTCTTCTATCGATTCGCTCCTTCGTCCCGCCGAAAGACGTTCAAGCGCGTCAGTCGCCGAACGCGCCGTCCTCGCTCCACCGCTCGAGAGTCGTCTGATCGTCGGCAATTTCGTCGAAGACGTCCTCGGTGTGCTCGCCCAGCCGCGGCGCGGGCGAGCGCACGACGGCGTCGTACTCGGGGTAGTTGATCGGGTGGCCCGGCAGCAGGCACTCGCCCCAGTCGGGGTCCTCGTGGTCGACGACGAGGTTCCGGGCGCTCGTCTGTTCGTCCGCGACGACGTCGGCCACGTCGTTGATCGGACCGCAGGGGAAGCTCGCCGCCGTCAGCTGCTCGAGCCAGTGTTCAGTCGGCTCTTCCTCGAGGGCCGTCTGGATCAGTTCGGTGACCCGCTCGGCGTTCGCCTGACGATCGTCGTTGGTCGGATACTCCCGGAGCTCCTCGGCGCCGACCAGATCGACGAAGTCGTCCCAGCGCTCGTCGCTCGGGACGCCGGTGACGATGGCGCCGTCGGCGGTTTCGAAGCGCTGGTAGGGAACGAGCGTCTGGTGGGTCACGCCCTGGGGTCCGGGAACAGAGCCATCCATCGAGTACTCGGTGAGGTACTCGTTGAGCAGGGTGACGATCGAGTCGAACAGGCCAACGTCGAACTTCCCGACGAACGCGTCGGGATCCTCGAGGCGGTCGCGCTCGTACAGTCGCGCGAGGACGCCCATCGCGGTGAACATCCCCGTCGTGAGATCGCCGATCGCCTGGCCGACCTTGACGGGCTCGCCGCCCTCGGGACCGGTGACGCTCATGATCCCGCCCTCAGCCTGCAGGATGAGATCGAGTCCCGGCTGCTCCCGTTTGGGGCCAGTTTCGCCGTACCCCTTGATGCTGGCGTAGACGATTTCGGGGTTGCGATCGCTGATCTCGTCGTAGCCGATGCCGAGCTTGTCGGTGACGCCGTAGCCGAAGTTCTCGACGAACACGTCGGCGCTGGCGATCAGCTCCCGGGTGGCCTCCGTTCCCGCGTCGGTCTTGAGATCGAGGGTAACCGACCGTTTGTTGCGGTTGTTCGCCATGAAGTAGCCGGACTTGCCGTCGGGACCGATCCCCTGGGATCGGGCCGGATCGCCGACGCCCGGGCGTTCGATCTTCACGACGTCGGCGCCCATGTCGGCGAGCAGTGCCCCGCAGAAGGGACCCGCGCGGTGACCGGTCATCTCGACGACCGAGACGCCGGAAAGGGGCCCCCCGCTCATCGTTCCTCGTTGAACTCGTCGACCAGCTCGCGGCGCTCGTCGGTGGCGAACTGCTCCCACCAGATCTCGGCTTCCTGTTCCCGCGCTTCCTCGAGACTGCCGGCGCGTACCGCGCCGTTGAGCGCGCGTTTGGAGTTTTTCACCGCCGTTCGTCCGGTCTTCTGGATCCCGTCGACGATTCCGTCGACGGTCTCGTCTAACTCCTCGCGCGGGACAGCGCGGTTGACCAGCCCGATGCGCTCGGCCTCGTCGGCGTCGATCATCCCTGCGGTGTAGACGAGCTCCTTCGCCTTGGCCTCGCCGACCAGCTCGACCGCCCGCCAGGTCGAGCCGCCGGTCGGAATCTGACCGATGTTGGCGGTCGGGACGCCGAACTTCGCGTCGTCGACGGCAATCCGGAGATCGCAGTACATCGCGAAGATCAGGCCCCCGCCGACACAGTAGCCGTTGATCTTCGCGATCACCGGCGCGTGGCAGTCGTACGGTTTCTGGTACATCTCGTAGAACAGCTCCTGACGGTCCCGCTGGAGCGGATCGTGCTCCTCGGCCGTCCCGGCGTACTGGGAGATGTCGGCGCCCGCGGAGAAGGCGTCCTCACCCTCACCGGTGATCACCACGGCATCGATATCGCGGTTCAGTTGTATCTCATCGAACGCGCGCTTGAGATCGAGCATGACCTCGTTGTTGAGCGCGTTGTAGACCTCGGGTCGGTGGAACTCGATCGTCGCGATCCCGTCGTCGACGTCGACGGTGATGCTCTCGTAGGCACTGTCGCTGACCATGTACCGCCGTTAGTGTGTCTCTCGCAAAAAATTTTGTATTATGGCGCCGACGCTTACTCGACCCGGAGCGAGACGACCGGGGTGGACGCGTTCAGGAGGACGGACTGGGTGACGCTCCCGAATAGCGCCTTCCCGACCGGCGATCGGTTTCGTCCCGCGACCACCAGGTAGCTCGCGTCCGCCTCGTCGGCGTAATCGACGATCTCATCCGCCGGGTCGCCGAGGAGTCCGACCGGTGTCGCCTCGACACTCGCGTCCTCGATCGCCTCCGCGGCGATCTCCTCCGCGATCTCGACGACGTCCGCCACCGGTACCGTCCCCCCGGTCTCGCTGACGTTCGTCCGCTCGAGGGAGACGAACTCGTCACGGGTGAGCACGTGGACGACCTCGACCGGTTCGTCGAACGCGCGTCCGAGACGGTGTGCCTGGGTAACGACGGCGGCTGCCCTGTCGGAACGATCGATCGCTGCAACGACGGTCATGGCTTCGAGGAGGATCTCCACCCGTAAATCAGTTACCCGCACGCCGGCTCCGTCCGCGACGGATCGCCCGTCGAGAGCGATCGGAACGGAACTACTAGTTCACCTAGTACCTCGTTATTGCGTTTATCTCTACTGTCGAAAGATTCCGGTATAAGAGAAAGCTTTATGTCTGTACTGTTTGATCATGGTAGTGTGACCCTGACTCACGGAGTCAAGCAACACATCCCAGGGTCTGTGGCCAATACGTATGTCCGAAGAAACAACGCAACGAAGTGTGACGGTGGAGGCAACGACCAGGCGACGGTTCCTCGGAATCGCCGGTGCGGGTGCTGCTGCGTCGATGGCCGGCTGTCTGCAGGACGACAGCCCGGGATCGGGGAACGGTGAGGATTGGGAACCCTCCGAATCGATCCGATACATCGTGCCGTACGACGAAGGGGGTGGCACCGACGTCTACGCCCGCGGTATCGTCGAACCGCTCACCGACGCGATGGGACAGGACATCCAGGTGGACAACGTCCCCGGCGGCGGCGGCCTGAACGGGTTCGGGGAGCTGTACGGCTCGGATCCGGACGGACACACGATTTCGGGGAGTGCGACCCCGCTCGAGGTGCCGCCGCAGATGCTCGAGGACCCCGGTTTCGATCAGCGCGACCTCGAGGGCATCGCGAACATCGGCCGCTCGACGTGGTGTCTCATCGTCAACGAGGAGTACGAGGACGAGGTCGAGACGTTCGACGACGTCCGCGAGATGCACAACTCCGGCGAGTGGGAAACGATCGGAATCCAGGAGCCGGGCAGCCCCCAGGACATCATGACTCTGCTGGCGAAACACGGCGAGGGGTACGCCGAGGAGTACGACTGGCAGTGGGAGGAGCGGGTCCAGTATACGGGAACCGGTCCGATCACCGAGGCGGTTACCTCCGGCGAGGTACCCTGCGGGATCGGAACCGATGCGGGGACGGAGCCGAACGTCTCCTCCGGAGGCGTCTACCCGGTCTGTACGTTCTGGAGCGAGGGAACGGAAGTGTATCCCGACATCCCGTCCGTCACCGACGAGGGGTACCCGGACATGGACTTCATCTCCGGCGTCACTCGCGGGCTGTACGCGCCGCCGGATACGCCCGACGGCGTCATCGAGGAACTGACCGGACGCGTCGAGGAGGCGACCGAGGACGAGCGCTACCAGGAGTGGTCCGAGGAGACCGGAAACCCGATCTTCTACGAGGGGCCCGACGAGGCGAACGCGGCGATCGAAGACGCGTTCGCGGAGATCGAGGAACTCGGGATCATCGAGCTGATCGAAGAACATTCGTAACCCCCCTCCGCCTAGTACTATTATGAGTAACACAGAGTCAACCGAGAGGAACGTAACGCCGGAACGGATAATGCTCGTTACGTTTCTCGTCCTCAGTGCGGTGTTCATTATCGAGCCGGTGATCGCGGACTATCCGGACGACGCTCGCGTGTTTCCCCAGCTAACCGCGTCGGCTGTCTTTATCGGCTCGCTGTTGCTGTTGCTACAGAATTACCTTCCTGGCCCCCTCTACACGTTCGTCGCCGAGAGCGTCAGCATCACCAGTTCCGACGAGTCGGAGGTCGTCGAGCAGGCTGGCGACGAGGAGGATTCGCTGGACGAACGGGAGTCAGACCAGAAGACCGGGAAGGACACGCTCGGCTCGAAGTACGGGTACGAGGTGAACGAGACCGTGTTTATGGTCTCGACGGCGGTCCTGTACTTCGTCGCGGGGTGGGCGGCTGGTTTCCTCTTCGTCACTCCCCTGTACATCCTCGGGTACACCCTCTGGTTCCGGGTGAATCCGATCGTCGGTCTCGGACTGGCCGCGGCGGGAACGATCGTCATCTACCTGTTCATACTGTACCTCGTGATGCCGTTCGACGAGGGCCAGATCTTCGATTTCAGTCCGCTCGTTCCGACGCTTATCGATAGCACGTCGCTACTGCTTCGAGGTGGTGCGTAGATGGCAGTCGACGCCTTTCTCGAGGGGCTCGTGGTCGCGACGAGCCCGGAAATGCTCCTCTGGCTGACCGTCGGCTTGCTTCTCGGCATCATCCTCGGCGCCCTTCCGGGTATCGGTTCACCGGTCGGAATGGCGATCGTGCTCCCGCTGACGCTTCCGCTGGAGGCGACGGCGGCGATCATCCTGCTGGTCGCGATATACAGTGGCGCGATGTTCGGTGGCTCGATCTCGGCGATACTGATCAACGCGCCGGGGACTGAATCGGCAGCGGCGACGACGCTGGACGGCTACCCGATGTCGAAAAACGGGCTCGCGAAAAACGCGCTGGCGATCGCGACGACGGCCTCGGCACTGAACGGATTTCTCGCGGCGATCCTGCTGGTCGTCCTCTCGCCGGTGTTGATCGAAGTAGTCCTCGCGTTCGGTTCACCGGAGTACTTCCTGCTGGCGATCCTCGGCATCTCGCTGATCACGATCGTCACTCAGGGATCGATCGTAAAAGGCCTGGTCGCCGGGGCGTTGGGTTTCATGATCTCGACGATCGGAACCGCAATCCTCAGTCCGCGCCCGCGGTTCACGTTCGGTCAGTTCGGCCTCTACGAGGGGATCGACTTCGTGGCGGCGCTGATCGGGATGTTCGCGTTCGCCGAGATGATGAAACTCGCCGCGCGCGAGCAGATCTCCGACGACGACGTCGAACTCGCGGGCAGCGTCCGCAAGGGCATCATGACGATTTTCAAGTATCCGGTCACGACGATCAAATCCGGACTGATCGGCATGGGGATCGGAATGATCCCCGGTTCGGGGGCGACGACCTCGACGTTCGTCGCCTACGCGGAGGAGGCTCGTTCCTCGACCAAGGACGGGAAGTTCGGCGAGGGCGATCCTCGCGGGGTCATCGCGCCGGAGGCGGCGAACAATCCGACCGTCAGCGGCTCGCTCATTCCGACGCTGTCGTTCGGAATCCCGGGAAGCGGCTCCACCGCCGTTTTGCTCGGTGGGATCCTCATGCACGGACTCCAGCCCGGACCCGTTCTCTTCGGCGACCAGCTCAATATCACCTATGCGCTGTTCATCTCGCTGTTCCTCGGCAACGTCCTCATCCTCGCCGTCGGGCTGTCGCTGATCCCCTTCGCGAGCCGGATCACCGAACTCGATACGAACGTGATCATCCCGATGGTCGTCGTCCTCTCGTTCGCCGGAGCGTACACTCTCAACCAGAACTGGTGGGACGTCGGCGCCGTCATCGCGCTCGGGATTCTGGGATTTTACATGGTCCGGAACAACTACTCGATCATCGCGTTCGTGCTCGGAATCGTGCTCGGACCGATTGCCGAGGAGAACTTCTTCCGGTCGCTCCAGATCTCGGGAGGCGAGTACACCATCTTCATCAATCCGATCGACCAGCCGCTGTCGTTTCTCCTGTCGCTGGCGATCCTGGCGATCCTGCTGGGTCCATTCGTGAAGGGACGAGCCGAACGAATGGTCAGCAGCAGCTGATCACCCTCGAGACTCCGGCCAACCGTCGGAACCGAAACGGCTAAGTTCCGACATCCTACCCTTCGCCTATGGAAGACGGCTGGCAACACGTCACACTCGAGGAACTCGAGGCGAATCCCGACAAGCCCGGAAACCGCTGGGAGGCCTCGCCGGCGCTCGGTATCGACGCGTTCAACGTCAACGTGGCCGTTCTCGAGGCGGGCGAGCGCCTCTCGCAGAACCACTTCCACTACCACGAGAACCAGAAGGAGCTGTTCTACGTCGTTTCGGGCTCCTGCCGTGCGAGAACGGTCGACGAAACCGTGACGCTCGAGGCGGACGGCCTCGTCGCGTTCGACGAGGGAAAAGGGGGCGCGCACGTGCTCTACAACCCCTTCGAGGAGCCGTGCAAGCTCCTCGCCGTCGGCTGGCCCCAGGACGGCCGGTACCCGGTTCACCAGCTCGAGACGACCGACGACGCGGTCGACAACTTCCCGGACGAGTGAGAGAAATACCGTTCGAACGACAGCTCGAGGCCGAGTTCGATCACCGCGCTTAAGGGACGGATTACCGTATCCCGATCCATGCCACGGCTGCAACGAGGACTCGTGTTGGGCGGTATCTTGCTCAACGCGGTGGCGTTCGTCTACAGCCTCTACGCCCGGTCGCTGCTTTATGCGACGGTATTCCTGTTCGTTGCAGCGTATCTTGTCGTCGTCTACCGGGCGAACGGCGGCTACGTTGACTGAGAGTCGCCACCGGGCCACCGGCGGAGGGCACAACAGTTATGTGGCACCGCTCGGGTAACAGTATCACGCACAAGACATGCAAGCGATTAGCAAGGGACCGACGACCGCCCGACGCACCTATCGTCGGTGGGCGAACCGACGGTCCTCCCCGACCGCGGCCGCCTCCCACCGACCGACCGCTACCGACGGAGGCGAGGAACGAACGGCCTCGAACGCCTCCTGATCTGATGCGTTTCGCTTGCGATCGGACCGATCCAGAACGGACACCGAGTATAATGGCTACACACGACAGACCGACCGACGGAGATCCGGCGACGGATCGCCGCGCGAAGTACGACTACCGAAACGACACGACGGAACGCCCGGATCTCGTCGACGACCTCGAGCGACGGGTCGGCGGCGACGTCCGCTTCGACGAGTACACCCGCGAGCTGTACGCGACCGACGCCAGCGCCTACGAGATGCTACCGATCGGCGTCGTCTACCCGACCGACACCGCCGACGTCGCGGCGGTGATGAGTTACTGCGCCGACCGCGAGATCCCGGTGTTACCCCGCGGCGGCGGAACGAGCCTCGCCGGCCAGACGGTCAACGAGGCAGTCGTCCTCGATTTCACCCGCTACATGAACGCGGTGACGGACACCGATCCCGACGCCCGGCGAGCCCGGGCCCAGGCAGGCATCACGATCGGCGAACTCAACAGGACCCTCGAACCCCACGGACTCAAGTTCGCGCCCGATCCGTCGACCGCCGACCGCAGCGCCCTCGGCGGTGCGATCGGGAACAACACGACGGGCGCACACTCCCTGAAGTACGGCAAAACCGACGCCTACGTCGAGGAGGTGGAGGTCGTGCTCGCGGACGGCTCCGTCGAGCGCTTCGGCGAGATCGACCTCGAGGAACTGCGCGAGCGGGCCGACCCCGACGGGGAGCTCCTCGAGCGGATCTACGCGGAAGTCGCTCGAATCGTCGACGAGGAGAGCGACGAGGTCGAGGGCGCCTATCCGACGCTGAAGCGAAACGTCTCGGGGTACAACCTCGACGTGCTGGTCGAGGAAGCCGAGACGGGGACGGTCAACCTCGCGAAGTTACTGGTCGGCAGCGAGGGGACGCTGGGGATCGTCACGGAGGCGGCGGTCTCCCTCGAGACGATCCCGAACACGACGTCGGTCGCGGTGCTCTGTTACCGAAGTCTGCTCGACGCGATGGACGACGTCGGCGCGATCCTCGAGCACGATCCCGCGGCAGTCGAGGTACTGGACGACGTGTTGCTCGACCTGGCGCGAAACACCGAGGAGTTCGCCGACGTCGTCGGCATCCTCCCCGAGGGGACCAGTTCGTTCCTGCTGGTGGAGTTCTACGCCGACGGCGAGGAGGAGGGCCGCGAACTGGTTGAGGCGCTGATCGACGACCGCGAGGGCGAGATCGCGTTCGACGCGCTGACGGCCTACGACGAGCAACAGCAGTCGCGGCTCTGGAAGATGCGAAAGGCCTCGACGCCGATCTTGCTCTCGCGGACCGGCGACGAGAAACACATCGCCTTCATCGAGGACATCGCGATCCCGCCGGAGCACCTCACGGAGTACGTCACCGACTTCCAGGAGGTTATGGAGGAACACGGGA
Source organism: Natronococcus sp. JC468 (assembly GCF_012163165.1). Taxonomy (NCBI): domain Archaea; kingdom Methanobacteriati; phylum Methanobacteriota; class Halobacteria; order Halobacteriales; family Natrialbaceae; genus Natronococcus; species Natronococcus sp. JC468. Next base: position 53,109 of record NZ_JAAVUO010000006.1, on the reverse strand, counting down.
CCTTCGGCAGCTTCTATGCCCACGCCGGGCCGGGCTGTATGCACGTCCGCCCGCTCGTCAACACGAAGACGGCCGAGGGGGTCGACACGATGGAGGCGATCGCCGACGGCGCGACGGACCTCGCGGTGAAGTACGGCGGCAGCGTCTCCGGCGAGCACGGCGACGGCCGCGCCCGCACCCAGTGGAACCGCAAGCTGTACGGCGATCACATCTGGACCGTCTTCCGCGACCTGAAGACCGCGTTCGATCCCGACTGGCTGCTTAACCCCGGCTCGGTCTGTGGCGATCACGACATGACCGAGAACCTCCGGTTCGGCCCCGACAGCGAGTTCGAGGCCGGCTTCGAGCCCGCCCTCAACTGGGAGATCGAGAACGGGTTCCAGGGGATGGTCGAGCTCTGTCACGGCTGTGGCGGCTGCCGGACCAGCCAGGAGGGAACCGGGGGCGTGATGTGTCCGACCTACCGGGCTGCCGACGAGGAGATCACGAGCACCCGCGGCCGGGCGAACATGCTCCGCCAGGCGATGACCGGCGAGCTCGAGCCCGACGAGGCCTTCTCGGACGAGTTCGTCACCGAAGTGATGGACCTCTGTGTCGGCTGCAAGGGCTGTGCGAAGGACTGTCCAAGCGAGGTCGACATGGCCAAGCTCAAAGTCGAGGTCGAACACGAGTACCACCAGCGCAACGGCGCCTCGCTGCGGGAACGCATGTTCGCCAACATCGACACCCTCTCGAAGCTCGGCAGCGCCACCGCGCCGCTGTCGAACTACATGACGAAGCTGCCGGGCGCCCGGCTGGTACTGGAGAAAACCGTCGGGATCGCCCGGGAGCGATCCTTGCCGACGTTCCACCGGGAGACGTTCACCGACTGGTTCGAGAGCCGGGAGTCGCCGGTGGATCCGGAGACGGCCGACCACAAGGTCCTGTTGTTCCCGGACGTCACCACGGAGTACAACGATCCCGAGATCGGCAAGGCAGCGGTTCGGCTCCTCGAGGCCGCGGGCGTCTTCGTCGACCTCCCCTCGGGCACCACCAGCAGCGGCCGTCCGGCTTACTCGAAAGGGTTTCTCGAGACGGCCCGCGAACGGGCCGAGCAGAACGTCAACGCCCTGATCCCGAAAGTTCGGAACGGGTGGGACATCGTCGTCTGCGAGCCGAGCGACGCGGTCATGTTCCAGTCCGACTACCCGGATCTGGTCACCGGCCACGACGTGAGTGACGTCGCCGAAAGCGCTTACGGCGTCTGCGAGTACCTCGACGTCCACCGCCTCGACGACCGCCTCGAGTTCGGGCCCGTCGACGAGCGCCTGACCTACCACGGCCACTGTCACCAGAAGGCGACGAAGAAGGACCACCACGCCGTGGGCGTCCTCCAGCGGGCGGGGTACGCCGTCGATCCGCTCGACAGCAGCTGTTGCGGAATGGCCGGCTCGTTCGGCTACGAGGCCGAACACTACTCGATGAGCCGGGCAATCGGCTCGCAGCTGTTCGGTCAGATCGACGACAGCGACGGCGACGGCGTCGTCGCTCCAGGGGCGTCCTGCAGAACGCAGATCGGCGACGAGTACAACGGGAAGCCGCCGCACCCGATCGCGAAACTCGAGGCGTCGCTCGCGTAGGCGACTACACCTTGTACTTGTTCAGCTCGATGACGTTTGCGGTGCGACGGAGCTGATCGACGAATGCGTTTTCTTCCCAATCGTCGTCGATGCGAGCCGTCGGCGCCGAGATGCTGATCGCGCCGATGACCTCGGACTCGAACCGGATCGGCGCGGCGATACAGCGCAGTCCCTCGAGGCGTTCCTCGTCGTCGACGGCGAACCCGCGCTCGCGGGTGCGCTCGAGTTCCTCCTCGAGTTCCGCGCGCGACGTGATCGTCTTCGGCGTCACCGCGGGTAACCCGTGGCGGTCGATGATCTCGTCGACGCGCTCGGCGGGCAGGTGCGAGAGGATCGCCTTGCCGAACGCCGAGCTGTGCATGGGGTGACGACAGCCGACGTAGGTGTCGAGGTCGACGGCTCGTTCGCCTTTCGACCGACAGAGGTAGACGCCCTCCCCGTTCTCCTCGACGACGAAGTGAACCAGCTCGCCGGACTCCTCGGCCAGGGCCTCGACCTGCGGCTCGGCGACCCTGTAGACGTCCATCTCGCTGCGGAGCTGGCCACCGATATCGAGAAAGCGCAGGCTCAGCTCGTAGGTGTTCCCGTTCTTGACGACGAACCCGTGCTCCTCGAGCGTGCTGAGGTGGTTGTGGATCGCGCTCTTGCCCATACTCAGCTCGTCGGCCAGCGTCGTGATCCGCGCGCCCCCGCGACGGTTCAGTTCCTCGATCAGCGTCAGCGACTTCTCGGTCGTGCGGACCGGGTGTTTGGCTCTGTTTTCCATACGCGGAGGGTGTTATCGGAGCCCAATAAAGGTTGGTCTCTCATAGAGAACGCCGTTTTACCGCGGTTCGGGCCCTCTCGATGGTAATTTATAGCGTTTGACCGATCTCCGAGAGCGGCACGTGCGTAACGAGGGCGGGTGTTTCGGGCTGTACAGTCGAGTTAGCCGAAGTTCGGATCACGGCCGTTCGAGGGGCCTAGATCGCAATAGGAATTCTGTGATAGAGAACGATTAGCCGTCGACGAGTTCCGAACCGAGCGACTGCGCACCGTCCTCGAGCCTATACCCGGACGTCGTGTTCCCAGGCGACGGAAGGAAGACCCGATCGGCGGTCCGGACCATCGATCGGGGCGGGACGTCCGGCGACAGCGCGGCCAGGAAACGGACGTGACCGGCGTCGAGTCACGCCGCCGTCGGAAAGCCGGAGAGCGCACCGAACGTTCGACTCGGCTCGAGGCGACGATCCGAGTACCGACGTAATCGTTCCCCGCGGGCGCGCGCGGTTTGCGGGAAGTCGTCGGATCAGCGACGCGATCCTCGGAGGCGAACGCCGACTCGAACGGAACACTGTCCCGAGTTCCCGTCCCGACTGGCCGAAGGTCGGGAAGCCGGGGCCGAGTTACGGCGATCAGTATCGCGGCGGAACTACGCACGAGCGAGCGGCCAAAAGAATCGATTCGGCGGGAACGATCAGCCGACAACCATCGCGCGCTCGACGAGGTCCTCACCGTACAGCTCCTCGAGGTCCCCGTGTTGGTCCGGGCGGTTCTCGTAGACGTCCTGGAACAGCGTGATCGGCGTCTGGGCTGCCTGGTAGGTCGCCTCGTCCCACATGCGGTCGTTGCTGACCTCGACCTCGACGCCGTCGATGACCAGCGTGCCCGACCGTTCCATCGCGATGGCGCCCTTGCCGGCCTCCTTGGCCGCCTCGAACTCCTCCATCGAGTCGACGATGTCGTCCAGGCTCGGGATGTAGGAGGTCATATCGAGCAGCTCCTGGGAGAGTTCCTCGCCGTCGAGCTCGAGTTCGTCGCCGCCGACGCGGAGCGTGTACCGGTCGTCGCCCGTCTCCTCGAGTTCGACCTCGTCGCCGTTGTAGACGTGGCGGCCGTCCTCCTCGTCGAGCTCGATCGTGCGGTCGTTGACCTCGAGCTGCCAGCTGCCGTTTTTCGGCGGGAGCGGCGACTTGTTGGCCTCAACGACCTGGCCGGGGGTCAGCGACCAGATGCCGAGCATCCCCTTCGCCTGGTTGTCGGTCATGCGCTCGTGGTAGCCCTCGACGTCACGGATGTCGTCGTAGGGACCGTCGACCGCGATCAGGCCGGCCGCGCTCGCGCCGCGGGAGGTGTTGTGTCGCAGCTCCGGCCACGGCGGGAGCTCGCCGGTGGGCGTGATCGCGCGCATGCTCTTCGTGTAGTCGACCTCGCCGTCGACCAGCATGAACAGGCGCTCGAGGTTGTTCGAGGGCTTACCCATCTCCTCACGGAGGTCGCCCAGCGCCAGCTCGGCCTCGCCGCTCTCGACGATGACCGACATCGCGAGGCTTCCCTCCTCGAGGCCGTGCTCGTTTTCGACGATGGTGAGGAACTCGTCGGCCTTCTTCCAGTCGTCGATGTCGCCGACCTCAGGGATCACGAAGCCGTCGAGGTGGTCGACGGCGCCGTTCTCGGGGTCAGCCAGCTTCAGGATCTGCTGGAACCCCTGGTAGCGGGTCGTGGGGCTCTCGCGGTGCCAGACGACGCGGGGGTGGATCTCGCCGGGGAAGTCGGCCCCGTGCTCCGAGATCACGTCGATCATGTTCTCGACGCCCTCGTCGCGCATCGAGGGGGCCGTCGCGTCCTCGTTGTCCGGCACCCAGACGTCCGGCGCCTCCATGCCACTGAGTTGGGCGGCGCTTTGCAGCATCTTGGCGGAGTCGTCCTCTCCTTCGACAGCAGTCGGGGTAGTAAAGAACGTCCGCACGAAAGCTCGTTCGTGTAGACGGTCGGTGTGCGTGCTCATGAGTCCGACTGGATCTATTGCGTTCTAATATTAAAATGATGTGGTAACGTTCTGCGATCAACGCCCTCGTAATCGGGGACAGGCGATCGACCGGGAGGCGACGGCACCCCGATCCGCACGTTTTCGTGTGCGCGAAGTCGAACGGACACGAAGCGGGTTCGATCGTTCTCACATAGGAAACGATTATTCCCGCGAATCGACGAACGGGACGGCAAACGCGAGGTTGCGAGGAAGTGGGTGGCGACGAACGTGGAATTGGCGGAGGGCGACAGCCCGCCTCTCGAAACGGAATCGCCGGATTCCCGACCGTCGTTCGGGTGTTCTGAGATAGGGAACGATACGCCGTACTCGCGTACTCTGTACCCGAAGCTGAAGGTGGATTTTTACACTTGTATTTTCGTAATTTCACCCGGTCCGTTTCGTGACTATCGTCAGTTCTGAAATGGAGAACAGTCGGAACCGGCAGCTCCGGGTTCTGAAACCGGAAACTACCGTTTCGGGTCCCGAAAACCGAACGACGGCTTCCGATTCTCTCAGTCCAGTGACTCGACGAGTTCGACCTTCCGGCCGTCGGGGTCGTGGACGAACGCCGTCCGGGCGCCGGCTTCGGGCTGATCGCCCGGTTCCTTCTCAACGCCGTAGTGGTCGATCTCCTCGAAGGTCGCGTCGACGTCGTCGACGCCGATCGCGAGGTGATCCCAGGACGTTCCATCCTCGAAGCTCTCCTCGCCGTCGGTGTCCGACAGCTGCAGTTCGATCCCGTTCTCGTCGGCGATGTACCGGTTGTGGGTCTCGCCGTCCGGCGTCTCGAACTCCCAGCTCTCCTCGAAACCGAACTGTTCGTAGAACTCGATGGTCTCGTCGGCGTCGGCGACGTTGACGTTGATATGGATGAGCTCCATACCGTTCTCCCGGATAACCACCCTATTAAATGCACTGGATACGACGATCGGTGCCGAGACCCGCCAGTGGCGAACGCTGACGGGAAGTGCGGTCGTTGACCCTTTCCGAGTCTTTTTGACGGTCGAGCGGTATGGCTCACCATGGCCTACGAGATAGCGAGTATTCCGGGCGACGGTATCGGTCCGGAGGTCGTCGACGCGGCCCGACCCGTGTTCGAGGACGTAGCGGAGCGACACGGGTTCGACCTCTCTTTCACGCGGTACGACTGGGGCACCGAGCGCCACCTCGAGCACGGTTCGATGATGCCCGACGACGGCCTCGAGGAACTCGAGGGGTACGACGCGATCCTGCTGGGGGCAGTCGGTCATCCCGACGTCCCGGACCACGTCACGCTGAACAACCTCCTGCTTCCGATCCGCAAGGGGTTCGACCAGTCGATCTGTAAGCGACCCGCGATCCTCTTCGACGGCGTCGAGAGCCCGCTCGAGGGGTACGACGGCGGCGACATCGAGTTCGTCGTCTACCGGGAGAACACCGAGGGCGAGTACGCCGATATGGGCGGCCAGGAACACCCCGGCCACGACCACGAGGTCGCAGTCCAGAGCGCGGTCTTCACCCGAACCGGAACGGAGCGCATCGTTCGGGCCGCCTTCGACGCGGCGACTAAGCGCGAGGGGCACCTGACGAGCATCACGAAGTCGAACGCCCAGGCCCACAGCATGGTCTTCTGGGACCAGATCGTCGAGGAGGTGAGCGAGGAGTACCCCGAGGTCACCGTCGAGCGTCTGCTGGTCGACGCGGCGAGCATGGACTTCATCCGCCGTCCCGAGGAGTTCGACGTCGTCGTCGCCTCGAACCTCTTCGGCGACATCCTGACCGACATCGGCGCGATCATCACGGGCAGTATGGGGCTGGCACCCTCGGCCAACGTCGATCCGACCCGAACCTACCCCTCGATGTTCGAACCCGTCCACGGCAGCGCCCCCGACATCGTCGGCGACGGCGTCGCGAACCCGCTGGCCACGGTCTTCTCCGGCGCGATGATGGTCGATCACCTCGGCGAGGAGGACGCCGGCAGCGCCCTCTGGGACGCCGTCACCGACCAGCTGGCCGATCCCGACGCCCCGCGAACGCCCGATCTGGGCGGCTCGAGCGGGACCGAGGACGTGGTCGGGGATCTGCGGACTCGGCTCTAAGGATCGCACCGTCCGCCACGACCACCGCGAAAACAGTCGTTTTCGAGCTACTCGTTGAGCCAGAGGTCCAGACCCGTCGTCTCGTCGAAGTTCCGGACGAGGGGCTCCTCGAACGCGCGGAGGTGGACCTCACCGGCGAAGACGGTGCCGCCCTCGAGGTGGCCCGCGAGGGTCTCCCCGTCCCGCCGGGAGAGGACGGCGTGGGTGTGAGCGAACACGTCGCCGTCGAGTTTCGCGACGTTTCCGACGCAGGCGGCGACCTCGAGCGGTTCTTCGAAGGTGATCGACTGATACTCCTCCTTGTCCTGGTCGTAGAACCAGATCTCGGCGTCCTGGACCGCACCCATCGCGTTGAACCAGCCCGCCTCGACCTCCTCCGCCCGGGCGAGGCTCTCGATCTCGTCGCGCCAGTCCTGTCCGGTCTCGAGTCGCGCGAGGAACTCCCGCGTCGCCTCCACTTCCTGGTACTCCATACCGCAATACGCACAACGCGTCTCAAAAAAGATTGCGGTGGTGGCGACGCAACCGCCGCGATCTGAGGCCCGTGTCGACTGTATTCACTCTCCCCGGATTCTGAATAATACGCAACATTCAATTCCCCTCCACGGAAGGAGTAGCGTATGACCGAGCGCCACGAGCTCGAGCAGCTGTACGTCCACGAGTCGGTCGAAAACGTGATCCCGCCGGAGGCGTTCGTCGAGGCGTTCGACGACCTCCCGATTCCCGCCGAACTCGTCGGCGACGGCCGCGAGTACGGCCCGACGGACGCGGTGGCGACCTACGTCCCGCGACCGGAGTACCTCGAGGCGGGCTGGGTCCACTGCATCCGCGCCGGCTACGACGAGTTCGATACCGACGCCTACGAGCGCGAGGGGGTTCCGCTCACGAACAGTTCGGGGATCCACGGCTCGACGGTCAGCGAGGTCGCGCTCAACTGTATGCTCTCGCTGGCCCGACTGGGCCACCGCTACCGCGACCACCAGAACGAACGGGAATGGTGGGAACCGCCGTACGAACGACCGTTCACGCTCGAGAACGAGCGCGTCTGCGTCGTCGGGCTCGGAACGATCGGCGAGGCGACCGCGACCCGGTGTGACGCCCTCGGGATGGACGTCGTCGGCGTCCGTCGCTCGGACGAGCCGGTACCCGGCGTCTCCGAGATTTTCTCACCCGATCGGCTCCACGAGGCGATCGAGGACGCCAGGTTCGTCGTCCTCACCGTCCCCCACACGCCGGCCACCGACGACATGCTGAGCGACGCGGAGTTCGAGGTAATGCGCAAGGACGCCTACGTGATCAACGTCGCTCGGGGTCCCGTCGTCGACGAGGACGCGCTCGTCGAGGCCCTCGAGACCGACGCGATCGCTGGCGCCGGCCTCGACGTCTTCGAGACCGAACCGCTCCCCGAGGAGTCGCCGCTGTGGGGCTTCGACGACGTGATCGTCTTCCCGCACAAGGGGTCGGCGACGAACCGATACCACCTCGACATCGCGGAACTCGTCGCGGAGAACGTCGAGCGCTACCAGTCGGAGGAAAAGTTGAAAAACCGCGTCGCCTGATACGGATTGCTGTACCGATTTACCGGCGCAACCGCGACCCAGACGGCAGTTGCGCCGGAACTGACGTACAGGAAACCGTATGAGAGGGTGGCTTCGATCAGTTCTCCGTTCGCTGTGCGTCGACGACCGCTACGGCCGCCAGATTCACGATGTCTTTGACCTCGTCGCCTCGCTGGAGGACGTGGACGGGTTTGTCCATCCCCGCGAGCATCGGCCCGGTTGCCTCGGCGCCGCCCAGCCGCTGGAGCAGCTTGTAGCCGATGTTGCCCGACTCGAGGTTCGGGAAGACGAGCACGTTCGCCGGCTCCTCGAGTTCGGAGAACTCGTAGGTGCCGTCGAGGATCTCCTCGACGACGGCCGTGTCGGCCTGCATCTCGCCGTCGACGGGGAAGTCGACGCTCGGGTCAGCCTGCAGTCGCTGGGCGGCCTCGCGGGAGGGGCGCGTGCGCTCGTTGTCGACGCTGCCGAAGTTCGAGTACGACAGCATCGCCGCGCGGGGGTCGACGTCGAACCGGCGGGCGACGTCGGCGGTGTGGCGGGTGACCTCCTCGAGGACGTCGGCGTCGGGATCCTGGTTGACCGTCGCGTCGGCGATGAAGATCACGCGGTTCTTGAACGCCAGCATGTAGACGCCGGCGGCGTAGTCGGCGTCGTCACCGGTGCCGATCACCTCGAGGGGCGGCCGCAGCGCCGAGGGGTAGTGGTGGGTCAGCCCCGTCAGCATGGCGTCGGCGTCGCCGACGTCGACCATCACGCTGCCGAGGTAGTTCGGATCGCTCCGGACGAGGTCGTCGGCCTCGGTGCGGGTCATCCCCTTGCGCTGGCGCTGCTCGTAGAGGTGGTCGGCGTAGGCGTCGTAGTCGCCGGTCGACGGATCGACGATCTCGGGGTCGAACTCGAGGCCGAGCCGGGTGACTGTCGTCCCGATCTCGTCGCGGTCGCCGAGCAACACCGGCGTCGCGATCCCCTCGTCCTGGATCTGGTAGGCCGCCCGGATCATCTTCTCGTCTTCCCCCTCCGAGAGGACGACGCGTCTGGGGTCGCTCTTGGCCTTGTTGAGCACGACCCGCATCATCTCGCGGGACTTGCCCAGCCGCGCCTCAAGGCGTTCCCGGTAGGTCTCGGGATCGACCTCGCTGCGGGCGGCGCCGCTCTCGATTGCCGCCTCGGCGACCGCGGGCGCGATCTCGAACAGCACTCGAGGGTCGATCGGCTTCGGCAGGATGTACTCGGGGCCGAAGCGCAGCGGTTGATCCCCGTAGGCCTTGATGACGGCGTCGGGGACGTCCTGTTTCGCCAGGTCGGCCAGCGCCTCGGCGCAGGCGACCTTCATCGCCTCGTTGATCTCGGTCGCGCGGACGTCGAGCGCGCCCCGGAAGATGAACGGGAAACCGAGCACGTTGTTGACCTGGTTGGGGTAGTCCGAGCGCCCCGTCGCCATGATGACCGTGTCGTCGCGGGCGGCCTTGGCCTCCTCGTAGCCGATCTCTGGGTCAGGGTTGGCCATCGCGAAGATGATCGGATCCGACGCCATCGATCGGACCATCTCCTGGGAGACGATGCCGGCCGCCGACAGCCCGACGAGGACGTCGGCGCCCTCCATCACGTCCGCGAGTCCGCCCTCGGGCAGGTCGCGGGCGAACTCCCGCTTGAACTCGTTGACGTCGCCCGCCTCGGCGCGCTCCTCGGTGATGATTCCGGTCGAGTCACACATCGCGATGTTGTCGGGATCGACGCCGAGCGAGACGTAGAACCGGGCCGTCGCGATCGCGCTCGCGCCCGCACCCGAGAACACGACCTCGAGATCCTCGAGGTGTTTGCCGACGAGTTCGGCGGCGTTCAGCAGTCCGGCCCCGGAGATGATGGCGGTCCCGTGCTGGTCGTCGTGGAAGACGGGGATGTCCATGCGCTCGCGGAGCCGTTCCTCGATCTCGAAGCAGTCCGGCGCCGCGATGTCCTCCAGGTTGATCCCGCCGAACGTCGGCTCCATCGCCGCGGTCGCCTCGACGATCGCGTCGGGATCGTCGAGTTCGAACTCGAGGTCGAAGACGTCGATGTCGGCGAAGCGCTTGAACAGGACCCCTTTCCCCTCCATCACGGGCTTCGAGGCCTGCGCACCGATGTCGCCCAGCCCCAGCACGGCGGAGCCGTTCGAGACGACGCCGACGAGGTTCCCCTTCGCCGTGTACCGGTAGGCATCGTCGGCTCGCTCGTCGATGGCGCGACAGGGGCCGGCGACGCCGGGCGAGTACGCGAGCGAGAGGTCCCGCTGCGTGCTCGTCGATTTGGTCGTCGCGATCTCGATCTTTCCGGGCGGTTCCTCCTCGTGATAGTCGAGTGATTCGTCCTCGAGGGACATATGTCATCACATATCGTACGAGTGGTAAAGCTGTTTTTACCACCAACAATCATGCATGTCCGATGGCGGGTGCGGGAGCCACGGTCGATCCAGGAAAGCTACATACCGCGGTCCGTTCATTGGAACGTATGGTTACGATCGAGAACCGCGACGCGCTCGAGCGAACGGACGCGCACGCGGTCGCGCTCGAGTGTATCGTCGCCGGGATCGAGGCCGCCCACCCCGAGCGGATCGTCAACGAGACGCTGACCGTTCGGGACGGCCTACTCGCGGTCGAGAACGCCGCCGGGGACGAGCGCACCGAGTACGACCTGGATCGCTACGAGAACGTCTTCGTCGTCGGCGGCGGCAACGCCGCAGGCCACCTCGCCCGAACCCTCGAGGACGCGCTCGGCGACGCGCTCGCGGGCGGGGTCGTCGTCACTGACGATCCCGCCGGGACGTCGGTCATCGAGGAACACCCCGGAGACCACCCCATCCCGAGCGAGGACGGCGTCGAGGGTGCCCGACGAGTCCTCGAGGTCGCCGAGCGGGCCGGCGAGGACGACCTCGTGATCGCCTGCATCACCGGGGGCGGAAGCGCCCTCCTGCCGGCTCCCGCCGGATCGATCTCACTGGCCGACCTCCAGTCGGTCACCGAGTCGCTGCTCGAGTGTGGCGCGTCGATCGACGAGATCAACGCCGTCCGCAAGCACTGCTCGGCGATCAAGGGCGGCCAGCTCGCCCGCCGGGCGGCGCCGGCAGCGGTCGCGACGCTCGTCCTGAGCGACGTCGTCGGCGACGACCTCAGCGTGATCGCCAGCGGCCCGACAGCCCCCGACTCGTCGACCTACGCGGACGCCCTCGAGGTGCTCGAGCGCTACGAGCTGTCGGTTCCCGAGACGGTCTCGGCGTACCTGGAGGCCGGCGAGCGCGGCGAGAACCCCGAGACGGTCTCGCCGGACGATCTGCTGCTCGAGTCCGTGCGGATCCACGTACTCGGAAGCGGCCGGACAGCGATCGAGGCGGCCCGCGAGGTCGCGGCCGACCGCGGCTACGAGCCGCTCGTACTGTCCTCGCGGGTTCGGGGCGAGGCCAGCGAGTCGGCGATCACCCACGTCGCGATCGCCGAGGAGTGCGCCGAGACCGGCGATCCGATCTCGCCGCCGGCAGTACTGCTCTCCGGTGGTGAGACCACCGTTACGCTCGCCGAAGATCACGGGGAGGGTGGCCCGAACCAGGAGTTCGTGCTCGGCGGTGCCGTCGAACTCGAGAGCGACGCGGTCGTCGTCGCGAGCGTCGACACGGACGGGATCGATGGCGCGACCGACGCCGCCGGGGCGATCGCGGCGGCCGACGACGTCCTGACGGCGGCGGGGCGACGCGCGCTCGCGCGCAACGACGCCCTGCCGATCCTGGAGTTGGCCGAGGCGATCGTTCGAACCGGACCAACGGGGACGAACGTCAACGACCTCCGGGCCCTCGTCGTCGAGGACTGACCCCCGGCGGAGAACGGACGGCCGCGTTCGGGCGGGCTGGCAATAACTGCCGAATACCGGCACCGAAAGCGGTCCTTTCCGGAGGGGCGTGGGTCCGAGAGGCACAGGATTTATCATAATCGATCCCCCAGAGTCGACTGATGGCTGTTGAAAAGCCACACGGTGGCTTAGCTAACTACGAGGAGTTTCGTGACGAACTCGATCACGAGTACGACGACGTCGACGAGTACGTCGATCTCGCTGCGGATCTTCGGTCGGTCGTAACGGGGGAAGTGCGCTTCGACGAGTACGCGCAGGTCCTGTACGCGACCGACGGCAGTATCTACAAGGCCAAACCCGCCGGCGTCGTGCTCCCCCGCAACGCCGACGACGTGCAAAACGCCGTGCGCGTCGCCGCCGAGCACGACGTGCCGATCATGGCCCGCGGCGCCGGCTCGTCGCTGGGCGGGCAGGCCGTCGGTCCGGGCTGTGTCGTGCTCGATATGACGACCTACATGGACGATATCATCGAGATCGACCCCGACCGCCGGCGGGCGCGGGTCCAGCCCGGCGTCGTTCAGGATCACTTCGACGACGCCGCCGAGAAGTACGGGCTCAAGTTCGCGCCCGACCCCGCCTCGTCGAACCGCGCGACGATCGGGGGCGGAATCGGGAACAACTCGACGGGCGCCCACTCCGTCCGCTACGGGATCACCGACGCCTACACCGAGGAGTTAGACGTCGTCCTCGCGGACGGCTCGCTGATCCACACCCGCGAGGTCGTCGTCGACTCCCCCGAATGGGAGGAGATCGTCTCGAAGAACGACCGCGAGGCCGAGATCTACGAGACCGTCCGCGGTCTCGTCGAGGAGAACCGAGAGGAAATCGAGGAGAAGTACCCGAACCTCAAGCGCAACGTCTCCGGGTACAACCTCAACAAGGTCGTCTACGAGAACGACGAGGGCGAGGAGGTCGTCAACCTCTCGAAGCTGTTCGTCGGCGCCGAGTCGACGCTGGGCGTGGTCGTCGAGGCCGAGATCAGCCTCGTCACCCTCCCCGAGGAGACCGCGCTCGTGTTGTACTGCTTCGAGGACCTCATCGAGGCCCTCGAGGCCGTCCCCGAGGCACTGGAGTTCGATCCCAGCGCCGTCGAACTGATGGACGAGGAGATGTTCCGGCTCGCCCGGGAATCCGAGCAGTTCGCGCAGTACGAGGAGCCGATCCCCGACGCCACCGAGGCGGCGCTGATGCTCGAGTACGACTCGGAGCTCCACGACGACTTCGAGGAGGCCGTCGGCCGCACCAACGAACACTTCGTCGAGAACGGTGACGCCTTCGGCGCCCTCGAGGCCTACAGCGAGGCGGACCAGGCCGACCTCTGGAAGCTCCGGAAGGCCGCGATTCCGCTGCTGATGGGTCTCGAGGGCGACCCGAAGCCGTACCCCTTCATCGAGGACGCGACAGTGCCCCCCGAGGAGCTCGCGGAGTACGTCGAGAAGTTCATGGACGTCCTCGAGGACCACGACACCTCCGCTGCCTACTTCGCCCACGCGGGCAGCGGGACTCTGCACATCCGGCCGATCCTCAATTTGAAGGACGACGGCGGCATCCAGACGATGCAGTCGATAACCGACGCGGTCACCGACCTCGTCCTCGAACACGAGGGGGCGTTCTCGGGCGAACACGGCGACGGACTCGCCCGCACCGCGTTCAACCCGAAGATGTACGGCGAGGACCTCTGGGAGGCGTTCAAGGAGATCAAGTCGGCGTTCGACCCCGACTGGCGGATGAACCCGGGGAAGGTCGTCTACACCGACGAGAACCCGACGGACATGCGCGAGAACCTCCGGTACGGACACGCCTACGCCTCGATCGAGCCCCAGACGAAACTCGACTTCTCCGAGGAGGGCGGCTTCTCCCACCTCGTGGAGCTGTGTAACGGCTGTGGCACCTGCCGACAGACCGACGACGTGATGTGTCCGACCTACCGGGGGATGAAAGACGAGATCGCGACCACCCGCGGTCGGGCGAACATGCTTCGGTCGGCGATCTCGGGCGACCTCCCCGAGGAGGAAATGTACTCCGAGCGCTTTCAGGAGGAGGTGCTGGATCTCTGTGTCGGCTGCAAGGGCTGCAAGAGCGACTGTCCGACCGGGGTCGACCTGGCGAAGCTCAAAGCCGAGACGAAACACCAGTACCACGAGCGGGAAGGGACGGGCCTGCGCGAGCGGCTGTTCGGGAACATCGACACCCTCTCGAGGATCGGGAGCGCGCTCGCGCCCGTCTCGAACCTTGGGCCGAAGCTCCCCGGCAGCCGGCTCGTGATGGAGAAGGTGGCGGGCATCGCCGCCGACCGGGAGCTGCCGAGCTTCCGGCAGGAGTCCTTCCAGGACTGGTTCGCCGAGCGCGGGCCGCGGGTCGACCCCGACGCGGCCGACCGAAAGGTCGTGCTGTTCCCCGATACGTACACGAACTACAGCTACCCCCGACCCGGCAAGGCCGCCGTGCGCGTCCTCGAGTCGGCGGGTGTCCACGTCACCGTCCCCGACGACGTCGGGCCGAGCGGTCGCGCGGCGTTTTCGGTCGGCATGCTCGACGACGCCGAGGAGCGCGCGGTGGCGAACATCGAGAAGTTCGCCGAGTACGTCGATCAGGGGTACGAGATCGTCTCGCTCGAGCCCTCCGACGCCGTAATGTTCCAGGACGAGTACCTCGATCTGGCACCCTCCGCTACCGCCGAGAAGGTCGCCGGCCACTCCTACGGGATCGCCGAGTACATGGACACGTACCGCCTCGTCGAGGAGCTCCCGCTCGAGGAGACCGACGAGACGCTGGCCTACCACGGTCACTGCCACCAGAAGGCGACCGGAAAGGACCACCACGCCGTCGGCGTGCTCCGGCGCGCGGGGTACGCGGTCGATCCGCTCGACAGCACCTGCTGTGGCATGGCCGGCTCCTTCGGTTACGAGGCTGAACACTACGACCTCTCGAAGTCGATCGGCGAACGCCTCTTCGAGAAGATCGACGAGAGCGACGGCGACCCGGTCGCCCCCGGCGCCTCCTGTCGGAGCCAGATCGGCGACCGCGACGGTCCCGGCGAAAAGCCGCCTCACCCGATCGAGAAGGTGAACGAACTGTTGACCGCACGATAGGATAATAAGTCTGATATTTTTGGGCCGTTCGAGAGCGGAGACGGTCGTACCTCCCGGACGCGACCGCCGTGTCGATCGGAATATTCTCTAGATAACATGTATTCATCAGATTATAAATAGAACCATTTATTATACCTTATGAGAGACGTGATCACGGGACGTTCATGATGAGAAAGGACGGTGCGAGACGGTGCGAACCGGAACAGGGGAACGGACGTACGGCGATCGAAGACCGATTCAGTCGGGGTGATCGGGACGAATGGTGATGGATGTTGCCGTCGCGGCGCTACCGCTCGCGGTCGTCGCGGTGTTGCTCATCGGGTTTCTGTGGCCGGCGACGCGGGCGATGCCGATCGCGTGGATCGCCGCGCTCGCCGTCGGCTACGTGTGGTGGAACAACCCACCGGACTACCTGGTGGGATCGTCGTTCGTCGGGGTGATGACTGCTCTCGAGATCCTGTGGATCGTCTTCGGCGCGCTGGTGTTGCTGTACACGCTGATGCAGGCCGGGGCGTTCGACCGGATCAACCGGGGCTTTACCGCCGTCTCGGACGATCGACGGGTCCAGATCGTGCTGATCGCGTTCTTCCTCGCGACGTTCATCGAGGGCGCGGCAGGGTTCGGAACGCCAGCGGCGGTCGTCGCGCCGCTGATGCTCGCGCTCGGATTCCCGGCGCTGGCAGCCGTCATCGCGGCGCTGATCGGTCACGTCATGGCCGTCACCTACGGCGCGGTCGGGACGCCGATCATCGTCGGCATCCAGGAGCCGCTGATGATCTACGAGGACCAGATCGTCAACGAGGGCGGGATGAGCGTCGTCCAGTACTCCTACGAGGTCGCCGCGTGGGCCGCGACCTACCACGCCCTGACCGGCTTCGTGATGCCGTTGTTCGCCGTCGCCATGGTCGTCTACTTCTTCGGCCCGTCGGACGAGCGCACGATCAAGCCGGCGCTCAGCGTCTGGCCGCTCTGTCTGTTCGCGGGGATCGCCTTCGCGATCCCGTACTGGATCTCCGCGTGGTTTCTCACCGCGGAGTTCCCCGCGCTGATCGGCGCGATGGTCGGCGGTGCGATCACCGTGTCGATGCTTCGACGCGGCTACCTCCTTCCGGACGACGAGTGGGACTTCCCGCCGCGCGAGGAGTGGGCCGACCACTGGGTCGGCGCGATCGAACCCGGCGACGACGGCGCGGACGGGGCCGTTCCGAACGGCGGCGAGCAGATGTCGCTGTTGAAGGCGTGGTCCCCCTACATCGTGCTCATCGTCCTGCTGGTCGTCACCCGCGTCGTCGACCCGATCTCGGCGGTGATAAACGACGCGGACCTCGGTGCCGAGTTCGCTATCGCCGGCGTTGGAGAGTTCACGATCGGTGTGGTGATCGAGTGGACCCAGATGTTCGGGTACGATCTCTCCGCAGCGATCGGGTGGATGAACGCCCCGGGCTTCTGGCTGTTGCTCAGCGCGATCATCGCGATCGGCATCTTCGGAATGTCAGGCCAACAAGTCAAGGCGGCCTGGAGCGAGGCGATCCAGAAACTGGTCTCGCCGTTTATCGCGCTGGTCTTCGTGATCGCGATGGTGCAGGTGATGATCCTGTCCGGCGGCGCGCCCGGCGCGCCCGAGGCGGGCAGCATGATCGAGATCCTCGCCATCGCGACCGCGGACGTGACCGGACCGCTGTACCCGGCACTGGCGGCGCTGATCGGCGCGCTCGCGGCCGCGATGGTCGGCTCGAACACGGTGTCGAACATCACCTTCGGCGGCTTCCAGTTCACGGCCGCACACGAGCTCGGCCTGCCCAGCCAGATCGTCGTCGGAACGCAGGCCGTCGGCGGCGCGATCGGTAATCTCGTCGCGATCCACAACATCGTCGCGGCGCTGGCGACCGTCGGCCTCGTCGGTCAGGAGGGACGGGTGATGCGGTTGAACCTGATCCCCCTGTTCTACTACGCCCTCGTCGTCGGGGTCTGGGCGCTGCTGTTCGTCTATGTCATGCCCGACGTGCTCCCGTCGGTGTTCGACGTCTACTAGCCGTCTCCTTCTCGACTCTGCGATTCCGGTTGAAGCCGTTTCGAAAACAGCCCTCTGTATCCGGCTATTATCAGTAGCATTATTATATATGTTAAAGGATAGATTTCCTTAGAAAGACACCTCTGACGAAGCCACTCGAGTGTCGTCTCGAGAAGAGCGACCCGACGAAAATCGTCGTTTCGACCTCCGATGAGGCGAACAAATAGACGGCACCCCGATCGAAACCTCAGATCGGAGAGCTCATCGAACTTGGGGGTAGTTATGTCGATGTATTTATTATTCTCTAAAGGTCCAACTTATCGAGAACTAGCGTAGCTGGATAGATCGGCCTACCGTTCTCGTCTGAACCGCGTCGTCAGCGAGCGGGAGTCGGCCCCCTTACACCCCGGTCGAGAGTCAGTGCGAGCGACCTAAACGATGAGGAGATATTATCCGGTACCGTTATATCATTCTCGCTCGAGGAACTGATATGGCGTGGCAACACACCGTCTACGCGTACCCGATCCTCTTCGCGACCGCACTTTCGGTCGCCCTGGGTGCGTACGCGGTCGCCCGCGCCCGGCGCCGCGGGCGGTCGCCGACGTTGTTCGCGTTCGTCGCGATCGTCTACGCCGCACTCACGCTCGCGGTCGTACTGTCGGAGTTGGCTCGCACCGGCCGAGCGTACTACCCGCAGGCCGCCCTCCTAACGGCCGCGGTCGTCGCCCCGATCGGGGCGAGTTTCCTCGCGGTCGCGGGCGTCCCGCCGTTCGGCCGCGAGGGGGTGAACCTCGTCCCCGCGGCGGCGGGCCTTCCGGTCGCTGCACTCGGCGTTGCAACGTTCCGGTACCGGCTGCTGGATCTGCCGCCGGTCGTGTACACGACCGCGATGCGCAACTCGCCGGACGGCGTCCTCGTTCTCGATTCGAACAGGCGGATCGTCCACTCGAACGGGAGTGTCGAGAGACTGCTCGGCGCCTCCCCGCCGTTCGCGGAAACGTCCGCGAGCGCCGTCCTTCCGGAACCGGACGAGCCGGCCGACGATCGGACGATCGAGGTCGCGACGGCCGAGGGCGATCGAGTTCCCGACGCCGACGAGATGCTCGCGTCGCTGTGCTACAACCTGCTGACGAACGCCGTTGTCCACAACGACGGTCCTGAGCCCGAGATGACCGTCGTCGTCACCGAATCCGACGACCGGATCACCGTCTCGATCGCCGACGACGGCCCCGGATTTCCCGAACAGCCGTGGAAGCTACTTACCGGGGAGACGCCGCTTACGGAGTACGAGGGGACCGGCTACGGGCTCTACATCGTCCGATCGCTGGCCGAGGGGTACGGGGCCGAGCTCTCGGTCGCGCACGATCGACCGACGGGGTCGGTCGTGACGGTCCGACTGGCACGCACCGACGACGACCGCGAGCCGGAGGAGGAACGGCCCGTCGCGGCTGGAATCCGGACCGATACTCGGGAGCGAACGTCCGTCGGGCGAAGCGGCGGGGTAGCCGAATGACCGAGTCCTCGACCGACAGAGGGATGCCGTCACTCGAGTCGATCAACGTCCTGCTCGTCGACGACAACGAGCGGTGGGCTGCGTTCACGGCCGAGGAACTCGAACGCCGGGAGCCGTCCCTGCGCGTCGAACTGGTCCTCGGCGCGAACGAGGCGCTGTCCGCGCTCCGGGAGGGAGAACAGGACTGTCTCGTCGTCGACTATCGGATGCCGGAGACCAACGGGATCGAACTAGTAGAGCGCGTCCGGGAGAGTCGGCCGGAGCTCCCGATTGTCCTCGTCACGGGTGAGGGCAGCGAGACGGTCGCGGCGCGGGCCATCGACGCCGGTGTGACCGACTACCTTCCGAAGGACCCCACGATTGACCAGACACCCGTTCTAGCCGGCAAGATCCGAAACGCCGTCGAGCGCCGCGCGTTGCGGCGGGCGATCGAGGACAGCGAACGGCGCTACCGGACCGTCATCGAGCAGAGCCGCGACGCGATCGTGATCCTTCGGAAGGGATGGATCCTGTTTTGTAACGAACGCTTCGCCGAGTTCACCGACTCGAGCGTGGACAACCTCGTCGACACCCGGTTCGCCGAGGCGTTCGTCCACGAGGCCGACCGCGAGCGGTTCCGCGGTATCGACAGCGAGGTCCTCACGAACGGCGTCCACCGCTTTCGGCTGGTAACCGGCGACGGAACGGTCGCCCACTGCGAGTACACCGGGCGCGAACTCGTGTACGACGGCATCCCGGCGACGATGCTCTCGATCAGGGACGTCACGGCGAAGCGACTGAAGGAGGTGCGCCACCGCCGGGAGCGAAACCTCAACAGACATCTCCAGCGGGCACTCGTGGCGTCGCGAAGTCGGGAGGAACTCGAGGATGCCGTCGTCTCCGAACTCGCCGAGCAGGGGTACGACCTCGTCTGGTTCGGGGCAGCCGTCGACGGGAGGCTCCAGCCGCGGGCCGTCGCCGGAGACCGGCGGTACGTCGACGAGGTCGAACTCTCGCTCGAGCGGACCGAACACGAGTGCGAACCCAGCGTCTGGGCGACCCGAACCGGAACGGCGCGGGTGATCGCCGACCTCGAGGCGCTGTTTCCGACCGACTGGCGGAATCTCGCACTCGAGCGCGGATTTCGGACCGCGATCGCGCTTCCAGTCGGCTACGAGGACATCATCTACGGTGTCCTCGCGGCCTACCGGACCGAACCCCACTCGATCGACGACGCCGAGCGCGACTTCCTCCGGGACCTCGCGGCGACCGTGGGTTACGCGATCCACCACATGGATGCCCGGAAGGCGCTCACCGCGGACCACGGCATCGAGGCCCGAATCGAACTCCGGGACGGCCCGCACTACCTGAGCGAGGTCGTTGCCGCCGTCAAGACATCGGAGCCGGAACTGGTCGTCCACAGCACCTACTCGAACGGCGACGGCGAACTCGTCCAGTACGCCACCCTCTGCGGCGGCTCCACCGAGGAGTTTCGCGACGCCGCCGCGGCTCACCCGGCCGTCCGGGAGGTCGTCCCGGTCCGGCGGGCCGAAGCCGACTCGTTTCAGTTGATGGTCGACGGAGAGACCCCGGAGTCGACCCTCGCTCCGTTCAACGCGCGCGTTCGATCGACACAGGTCACCGCCGACCGCGCGGTGCTTCGGATCGAACTCCCCTCGAGGGAGAACTTCGACGCGCTAGTCGACCACCTCGAGGACCGGTACGGTCGCGTGTCGGTGCTGTCCCTCGTCGAACGCGAGTGGACGGATCGCGGCGGGGCGCTGACGGTCGATACGAGAGCGCTGACCGAAAAACAGGCGGTCGCCCTCGAGGCGGCCTACCGCCACGGCTACTTCGAGCAGCCGCGTCGCTCATCCGCGACCGATATTGCGGACGTGCTGGGTATCTCCCACTCGACGTACCTACAACACTTGCGCGCGGCCCAGCAGAAGGTGTTCACCGCGTTCTACGGCGACTGAGGCCAGCGTCCGCGATCGATGGCTTCGACACCCGACTCCCCTCGAGGGAACGGGCAGGGATCGGTGCTCGTGACGGCGGTCGTGAGGACTGTACTCGCCCGACGTATAAAAAGGCAGTACCTTCATGTGTCGGATCCCGGTAGATCAGCACCGACTCCGACCCGCGCGGAACGACCGTCGACACGACATATGTCGCGGTAACACTTCTCCTATTCGAGTGACAACTGTTGTAATACAGCGTGAACGTCTTCCCCGCAAATCTGTCGGTAAACGAGGGCCGTTACCCGTGAAATGCCACGGGGTGGGCAGGAGACTCGATCGCGATCGCAGTGGACCGACACGTCACCGGGGACGCGATCCGACACGCTTCGATTCGGCGGCACGTCCCCTCCTCGAGAGCGGACGGCCCCAAAGAGCGATATGAAGGAGAAACCAATGGCAACAGACAACACCGACATCGACGAACAGCTATCGACCAGCGGCCCGGACCCAATCCCGGGAGAGAGGGAGTCCGCCAGTCCGGATCCGGCGGTCGCCGATCCGAACGCGGAGGGTTCGACCGCCGAAGCGGACGTCGTCGGCGGACTCAGCGAGAACGTTGCAGGGGCGCTCGCCTACCTCTTCGCACCGTTTATCGCGGTACTGTTTTATTTCCTCGAGGACCGAAACGAGTTCGTCCGGTTCCACGCCGCACAGAGCATCGTCGTCTTCGGCGGCTTCTTCGTCCTCTCGATGGGCGTGTTCGTGATGGGATTCGTCCTCGAGTTCCTGCCGTTCGTCGGCTGGATGCTCTCGCTGGCGATCTCGATGCTGACGTTCCTAGTGCTCGCCCCGCTCGGGTTCATCCTGTGGGCACTTCTGACATACAAGGCGTTCACGGGCGAGCGATACGCCCTCCCCGTCGCCGGGGAGGTCGCAGAGAGGTACGTCTGATGGGTGTGCGCCGGCGTTCGTTCGTGGCGGTCGCCGGGCTCACGGCGCTGAGCGGCTGTCTCAGCGTCGACGACATCACGAGCCGGGCGAGAGGCGAGGTCAGCGACCGGGCAGGAGACGAGCTCCGGGATCGAACAGGGTTCGACGTCGAGACCCCCGAGGAGCCGCCCGAAACCGACGAGGAGTGGCGGCTGTACGAATTCGAGCCCGGCGAGCGCTACGAGTACCGCATCGACACCGAGGAGGACGGACCCGGAACCTTCAGCTGGACCATCAAGGACGCGGGCGAGGATCGGCTCGTCGTCGACACGGAGCTGACGTTCGAGAGCGGGGACAAGTTCGCTCGAACCGCAACCGGAACCCAGGACGAGGTGTTCTCGGAGCTGATGGCGACACCGTCGGCGATCTTCATCGGCTCGGGGCTGCACTCGCCGTACGTCACCGCCAACGAGGGCGTCTACGTCGGCCACGAGTGGCGGGTCGCGACCGACGAGGGGAGCTTTCGGTACGCAGTCGAGGACACCGACTCCTACGTCGGAACCGACTGCTACGTGACCGTAACCGAGATCGACGGCGCGGTCGTCCACGAGAGCTGTCTCTCGCCCGACCTGGCGTTTCCCGCGTTCGTCGTGTACTACGACGAGAGCGGTGAGCAACTGCTCGAGATGGAACTGCTCGAGTACGAATCGCCGAGTGGCGAGAGCTGAGTGACGAATGACGACGAACCCACTCACGGAGACGGTGACGACGGCAGGGCGGAGCAGTGAAGGGAGCGTCGACCGGGGAACGGTTCTCCGAGCACTTGGCGTCGCGAGCGTTTCGGTCGCGAGCGTCTGCCTCAGCGGGGACGAGGACGATGCCGAGGGCAACGGTAATGGGGTCGAGGGGACGAGCGACGAGTCGGCAGACGACGACAAAACGGGGGGATCGAGCGACGCGAGCACCGACGGCGGGAGCGAGGAGGGCGTCGGAACCGCCGAGATCGCGTTCCTCGGGGAGACGTACGGTTACGACGACGCCTCGTGTGAGGGGAACAGCACCGTTCCGCCGGAAAACGAGATGATCCGGCACCGCGACGTGAACAACGGGCTCGAGTTCTGGGTCGAGCGGGACGACCCGGCGGCGTCCGACGTCGTCGAGGTTTACCTCGGTTTTCCGGAGGGCGGCGCGGACGAAACGATCGGCGAGATCGAGGCCGACACCGCCCAGACGACCGTCGACGAGGTCGAGTTCGAACTGAGACGCGGGACGTCGGGCAGCCTCCACCTCGAGCCCTTCACCACATGTACGACGACGTGGCACACGATCCCGACGGCGGGGAGGCTACCTGGGAGATAGCATGCTAACGCGAGATACACCGACGGCGCGGAACCGAACGACGACCTCGGCGAGGGCGGCCTCGTCGTCACCGCCGAACCGACGGAGGGGGTAGCAATGGCACTGCACTTCCTGAAGGCAACGACCATCTTCTTTAGGACGCTTCCATTCGTCGCGCTACGGATGGCCATCGGGATCCTGTTCGGCCTCGTCACGGTCGTCTACTTCGGGATCGTCGGCTGGCTGGTGCTGACGCTGCTCGACGCAGGGACCGTCTCCGGACCAATCGGCGGGATCGGGTTGCTCGTCGCGACCCTGCTGTTCCTGGCCGCGATTCGGTTTGCCCGCCGGTACGTCCTCTACATGGTCGCCGCGGGCCATATTGCCGTCATCGCACAGATCGTCGACACGGGCGAGACGCCGCGAAACCAACTCGCGTTCGGTACCGGACAGGTGCGATCATACTTCTCGGAGGCCAACGCCCTGTTCGTCGTCGATCAGCTGGTGAAGGCGGCGCTCCGGCAGTTCAACAACCGAGCCGTCTCACTGTCAAACCTCGTGAGCGTTGTCCCGACGCTGAAGAACGTCCTCACCGTCCTCCGGAGGGCAATCGGACTCGCGGCGTCGTACATTGACGAGGCGATCATCGCGTACGTCTTCATTGCCGAGGAGAAGAACAACTGGCGGGCCGCCCGCGACGGAGTCGTCCTCTACGCGAAGACCTGGAAGTCGATCCTCGGCTCGACGCTGGCGATCGTTCTCGGAATGTACGCGGTCGCGTTCGGATTGTTGCTGGCGCTGACCCCGCTGGCCGCCGTCTTCGGGAGCCTCTCGCCGACGTTCGAGATCCTCGGCTGGGTCGCCGTCGCCGGGGTCGGCCTGACCGTCTACCTCGGCGTGCTCAGACCCTGGGTCGAGACCGTCGTGATCACGACGTTCCTGATCGAATCGCGCGAACTGACGACGGACGGCGACACGGTCGCGCTCCTCGAGCGGCGCTCGCGGAAGTTCCGGGAGCTGACGGCGAGGGCGGACGCCGAGGAGACCGCGGGGTATCCCACCGGGGATGTCGACGACGACGAGCGTCCCGCCGAAAAGCCGACGTGAACTGGTCTCCGCACCAGCAGTCGCCGTCTCGGGGGCCGACCCGCGGAACCGTTTCGACGCGGATCGTCGACGAAGGTTCGCGCGGGGGGATCCGACGGAAAGCATATGTGGTGGTACTGTCGTTCGTACTACATGGTTCGTTACACCGACGATCGATGCACAGACTGTGGCGGACGACGGATCGCACGGACCGACGACTCCGTCTGGTGTCCGAACTGTGCGCTCTTTCGGCCCGACGGCTAGCCACGGCGGGTCCTCGCTTGAGCGAAGCCCGGATCGGCGTCGTCCTCAGAGGCCACCGGATCGCGGCACTCGGCTCTCGCTCAGCAGACGGGTGAGCGTTTGCTTGACGCGCTCCGGGTCCGGGACGCCGTGAAACGTGACGTCCTCGGTCGACGTGCCGGCGGTGTAGATCATGACGTCGCCGTACGAGAACAGCCGCTGGAGGACGGACTGATTGTACGCGGTGTTCTGGATCCTGTCGAGACGAATCTGTGTGACGTCGCGGGAGACCAGGCCGCGCTTGACGTAGATCTCCTCGTCGGTGATGACGTACAGGAGTCGAATCCAGTTGAGGTACGTCAAGCAGACCCGTCCCGCACCGACCAGAACTAACGCGAGCGGAAGGTACACGAGCCAGGACGGAACATTCGTGCCGGAGAGCCAGACGGTGAGCACGATCCCGACGAGCGCGACGCCGACGCCGGCCGCGACCGAGACCGCGATGGTGAGCCAGGACGGCCGACCCGCCCAGCGGACACGCTCGCCCTCCGTGAGGTGGAGCCAGTCGGCACTAGCGAGTTCGTCATACGACGACCGTGCGTTCGTCATCGGCGTCCCCCCTCGGCGCGCCCGTCTGCGCGTTCCGTGGCGGGTTCGAATCCGGATACCACCGGAACGTCCTCGGCTCCGGAACGAACGCGCCCGAGCGGATCGTCCTCGAGTCGGAAGTCTCGAGTTACGGTGAACATCGTCGGTTCCACGCTGCGTCGTTGGGGCCGCATCACCCTCAGTGTTAGTGTTCGTTCGGCGGTCGACGGTGTGTTGAACGCGACGCGATCTGCCGTCTCGAGGGGGTTGTCAGGAAGTCGGCGCCTCGCTGCGCTCGGGTTCAGCTTTAGCGGATAGCACGGAGCCCCCTTCCTCAACGAGCGAAGCGAGTAGGGTGGGGAGGAGCGCGTGGCGTGGCAGCTTTAGTTCGCGGAGCGGTTCGGACGGTCCGTGGATGAAGTGGGAGCCGCGGGGGCCGCAGGGCCTCCTCGCGCTAGTCTTCCTCCCAGTAGTACAGTTCCTCCTTCGGACTCTCGCAGGCTGGACAGGCGTCCGGGAGGCTGTCGGAGAACCGCCCCATCTCACCACAATCCATGCACCGCCACATGTTGTGGCCGCGGTTGTCCGCCTCCCGCGGTTCACCGATCGGAACCTCCGTCTCGTCCTTGTTTCTGAGTTCGCTCTTGTCGAGGGAATTTCGGTTGGGACTCATTCCGATCACAAGTACGTTCCGTGGCGTGTTAAGGCATGCCATTAGTAGAGCGGATCCGGACGGTCCGGCGTCAGTGACCGTTGCGACGCATCGTCCAGAGGTCGTCGAAGTCGATCACCTCGAGGTCGTCGCCCTTGCTATCGATATGCTCGAGCAGGCGTTCGTACTCCTTCCGGTCGAGCGTGTTGTCCTGGTCGAAAGCGTGGAAGTTCAGGATCGAACACTGGCGGTGTTCGGCGGCGAGGTCGACACACCGCATCGAGATATCGAGGTCGTGACCGATCGTACGCGGCAGAACGAGGGGATCGAACCCGTGGACGACGGTGGGGTTGACGTTACCCGACTGGTTGAACCCGCCCGCGTAGTAGTCCGAGACGACGTCCAAGGACGTCCGATCGAAGCTGTTGTGCGGGTAGACGATGTAGTGGCCGCCCTCGAGTTCGTTCTGGACGGCCCAGTTTTTGTCCCGTCGAAGGCGCTCCTTGAGCGACTTCTCGTCCGCCTGCGCGAGCCGGGTGTGGGTGCCGTGTGCGACGATCTGGTCGCCGGCCTCCTGGCGCTCTCGGAGCTGCTGGACGTTCATGGTTCCCTCGCGCTGTCCGCGCATCCACTGTCTGACGACGGCCTGGACCGCGTTGACGCCGTACTCGTCGTGCAGCAGGCTCACGGTGTCGTAGAACTCCTTCGAACCATCGTCCCATCTGAGGACGACGTACCCCTTCTCCGGTTTCTCGTGGCGGCGCAGGTTGTCAACCCACACCTCCGTGTCGCCGGTGTTGTGGACGATGAACTGGATCTTGTCGACAGCGTCGCGCTCGAGCGGCGTCATGCTCTCGTCGAAGACGCCCGGGTTCGTTTGGAACCAGTCGATATCCGGCGTGCGGTAGGTAACGCTCCAGAGCTGGTGGTGTGCGTACCCGCCGTAGAGGTCGACGAGCCGGATGTCGATTGCCACGTTGTCCGGCGTAGACGTGCGCACGGCCAACGAAAAGTCGTGGTCGGTCAGATCCGTCGTCTCGATCGACCGTTCGACCATGACGTTCTCGCCGTCCTCGGCGGTGAGTTTGAGGCTCTGGGGCCCGTCGAACGCGGTGTCGTCGTCCGGCTCCGCAGTTCCCCGGACCGTCTCCCAGACGTCGAGGTCCTCGAAGTCGTCGAACGAGTCGCCCGGCTGGCCGAACTCTTCGCGGCTGTCGTACTCCGTTTCGACCGCCAGCGGCGGCGAGTCGTAGCCGTTCGTCTCGTCCGAGTCACCGTTCCCGGTCGGCGTATCGTCCGACGGGTCGGATCCGTTGTCATTCGACGTTTCCGATCGGAGCCGATTGGTACAGTCCGCCAGTCCCGCCATCGTCGCCGATCCGGACAGTGTAAGGAACCGTCGCCGGGTGTTAGGTTTCTTCTACATAGTTGATTTATGATTAGTGAACTGAGTATATTATTACAGGAATAGAATACTATCATTTCACGAGATTCCGAGGCAAGAAGCGCGACGGCCGGTCGAATCGGGATATTCGGAGAGCGTCGGTGGCGCTCTCGAGCCGACCGTTGCCGGCGAACGTTCGACAGTCGGTCTCGTCCACTCGTTCGGCTCGAAGGCGAGGTCCTCGCGGCGTGCTCCGCCCGCGGCGGGGAGGCCGCGACGTTGTCCCCCGCTCGAGGCGCCGGTTCTCGGTCGGTTCCCGACGCCTCAACGGGTCGACGAACTCTCGCACTCGGAGGAGCGCCGGCGACGTTCGTCCCGTTATCGGCGAGTGGCGCCGTCGCGATCGGATTCGAGACCGGCAGGCAGCGAAATCGCGTCCGCGGGGGCGAAGTTTCTCGGCGGACGCGTTCCGCTCGAGCGGGGCGAAAAAGAGCGAAGCGGATCGACCCGGCTCAGTCGTGAATACCCATCGCGCTGATCTGTTCCTGGTACCGGTTCCGGATCGTAACTTCGGTCACCTGCGCGACGTCGGCGACCTCCCGCTGGGTCTTCTTCTCATTACACAGCAGCGCGCTCGCGTAGATCGCGGCCGCGGCGTACCCGGTCGGCGACTTCCCCGAGAGCATCCCCTGCTCGGCGGTGGTGGTGATGATCTCGTTGGCCTTCAACTGAACCTCCTCCGGGAGGTCGAGCTCGGAGCAGAACCGCGGGACGTACTTCTTGGGATCGACGGGCTCCATCTCGAGGGAGAGCTCCTGGGAGATGTAGCGGTACGTGCGGCCGATCTCCATCCGATCGACCCGCGAGACCGCCGCGACCTCGTCGAGCGAGCGGGGAATGCCCTCCATACGACAGGCCGCGTACAGCGTGCTCGTGGCGACGCCCTCGATCGATCGACCGCGGATGAGGTCCTCGTCGAGCGCGCGCCGGTAGAGCACGCTGGCGACCTCGCGCACCGAACGGGGGACGCCCAGCGCCGAGGCCATGCGGTCGGTCTCCGAGAGGGCGAACTGCAGGTTGCGCTCGCCGGCGTCTTTGGTGCGGATGCGCTCCTGCCACTTCCGGAGCCGGCTCATCTGCGTTCGCTTCTCGGAGGACAGCGAGCGCCCGTAGGCGTCCTTGTTCTTCCAGTCGATCGTCGTCGTCAGCCCCTTGTCGTGCATCGTTTGGGTCGTCGGCGCCCCGACGCGGGACTTGCTGTCCCGCTCCGACTGGTTGAACGCCCGCCACTCCGGTCCGCGATCGATTCCCTCCTCCTCGAGGACGAGTCCGCAGTCCTCGCAGCTGACCTCGCTGCCGTCCGAACTTCGAACGAGCGCCGTCGACTCGCACTCGGGACACGCCCGAACGCCCTCCTGTGCAGCCTCGTTGTTCGTCGTCTGCTCGTCGCGCTGTTTCTGGCGGGTCGGGCGTTTCATCGGTCGAGTTGAGAGAGTCGCCCGAGAAGGTTAAACGCTGGGAGTGTCTGCTCGAGGGATCACCTGCTTCTGTCCGCTCCGAACGCGACGCTCCCGCAGGACTACAGAGCGGTCGGGCGCTCGGGTCACAGCCTCTCGGCGTCGGGCCCGAACTCGTTCGCGAGCAGTTCGGGGACGTCGTCGGGCCGGACGTCCGAGAACCACTCGTTTCGGGGCTGGATCGTCAGCGCGGACCCGTCCTCGCTGCACAGGCCGAGACACGTCGTCGTGCTGACGCCAACCGGCGACCAGAACGCGTTTCGCTCCCGAAGCCAGTCCCGAACCGCGTCGGCGACTGCCGCTCCGCCCGCGTCAGCACAGCAGGCGTAGTCGGAATCGCGAGCGTTGGTGCAGACGAACACGTGGGCGTCGAGGCGCGTCCGCTGTTCGCTCGTCCGCCGTTTCATGCGTTCGAGGCGGACGCCCTATCGCGCGCGGTCGTCGCGTTTCTCCCGCCGCGTCGGTGGAGCCAGCCGAAGCAGCCGGCGACGAGAAGCCACAGAGCGGCCTGACTCAATACCACCACCCCCCGGAACGCGGCGACCAGTTCGCCGGCGAGCGCGTCGTTGGCGGTCACCGTCGGCGCTGCGAGCGACGCCGCGACGCCGAGGATCACGATCGGCGCGGCGGCCGCAACCGCGGCGACGAGCCGACCGCGAGCAGCGACGCTCCGGTACACGAGGATCGCCGCGGCGCTGACGAGCGCGCCGACGACCATCAGCGCCGCGTAGGCGATCAGTCGAGGGCCGGTAGCGAGCGCCTGTTGGGCACCCGGGGTAGCCGGCGGCAACAGGAGCCATGGCGCGACCGACACGGAGAGGAATCCCGCCCCGGCGAGGACGTACGCTCTGGCCGTCCCCGTCCCGGGAAGCGACGGCTCGAGGAAGTAGTACGTGAGTCCGAAGAGCCCGCCGAGGAGAATCCCCCAGAGGACCCCACTACCGATGCTCACGATCGTCGTCGTCGTTTCGGCGACGGCGGAAGCGTGCTCGTGGCCGTGATCGTGATGCGCCGCAGCTTCCATGTACGCGACCAGCGGGTTGCCCACCAGCCCCATGTACGCGCCGTAGGCGAGGCCAGCGATCGTGCCGGCGGCGACGCCGCGCTCGAGATAGCGTGCGATCATCGTCTCAGTGGCAGGTGATGCCGGCCGCGTGCCGGAAGTTGTGCATCGAGTCGTGTGCGAGCGGTTCCTGCAGGAACAGCAGCGCGAACCCGAGCGCCGCCGTCAGCGCGACTACCGCGAGGATCTGCGGGGGAGACAGCTCGAGCCGGGCACGGTTGATTCGATCGCGGACGGTTTCGTTGGACGTAGTCATACAACTTCATCTGCACTAACAAAAGTGTAGTTGTAAAATCTATCGGTCCCGAGTCGCGGTATCACTCGACGGACTCCGGATCGCTGCCCGAGCGAACCAGTTCCGCCGAGAGCGACGACAACGGGACGCGTTCGCCGCCGGTTTCGTCGGCAACCAGAGTCGAGAGTCCGGCTCGAGAGCCGTCGTCGGCGTCGACGACGAGTAGTTCCGCCCCGGTTCGGGCGAGCCGACGGGCCGCGTCCCGCGTCTCGTCCGTCGGACTTCCTCCGGCCGCGTTCGCCCGTCCGTCGGTGACGAGGACGACGACCGTCGTCTCGGTGTCCGAGCGCTCGACGACCCGCCGGGCGGTCTCGAGACCCGCGGGAAGCGGCGTTCGGTCCCCGGAGGGAAGCTCCTTGAGATGACGCGCGGCGAGGGAGACGCTGTCGGTCGGCGGGAGCAACACGTCGGCGTCCTCGCCAGCGAACGCTACGAACGCGACCTCGTCACGTTGCTGGTAGCTGTCGCGCAGCAGTTCGAGGACGACGCCCTTCGCGGTCCGCATCGCGGGCCGCATCGAGGCGCTCGCGTCGACGGCGAAGACGATCGTCGTCGTCGCGTCGCCGACTCGCACGGACCGCCGGAGGTCCTCCGAATCGACGTTCGAGGCGCCGCGCGCCGCGGCGGCCCGGACCGACGCCGCCGCATCGACGGGATCGTCGCCCGACGCGGATTCCGTTCTGACGCGGGCGCCTCGATTGTCGGCGTCCGGCGCGGTGCTCGCGCGGGCTCCGCCCATCCGCGCGGGATCGTCGGCGCCGGCTTCCGACGGTTCGAGCGTCGGCGCGCTCGCGTCGCCGATCTCGGCCCGACGCTGGCCCGGAACGAGCGGTCGGGCGGTGTCGTCACCGCTCTCGTTCGATCCCGAGGACTCGTCCGGTTTCGGACCGTCCTCGTCACCTCCGTCGGGGTCGCCGTCATCGTCGGCGTCCGCATGCTCCGCCCCGGTCGGAGTCGAGTTCCCGTCACGGCTCGGTTCCTGTTCGCGCTCGGCGTTCCCGGGTTCGGACTCGGCGCCCGGACGGTCCGCGCCGTCGGCGCTCTCGGTGGGCTCGTCGCGGTCGCGACCGCCGTCGGCGTCGTCCCCGTGGTTCGATTCTCGATCGCCCTCGTCTGCCTCCCCGTTGCTCTCGCGGTCGTCCGCACTGTCGTCGCCCTCGTCGTCCGGTTCCGTCCCGTCCGACAGCTCCTCACCGAACCGATCCTCGAGAAGGTCCTCGAGCTCCGGTTCGTCCTCGAACGGGGTGCTCCGGAGGCGGTGTGGCAGTGCGTAGGTGACTGCCTCGCGGACGTCCGACTCGATCACGGTCGTTCGGCCCTCGAGCGCGGCCAGCGTCCTCGCGGTCCTGGCCGTCGCGATGTCGCCGCGGTGGCCGTCGACGCCGGCCTCGAGGCAGAGTTCGGCGATCTCGGCTTTGAATTCGGCGGGGAGCTCGACGCGGGGCAGGCGGTCGCGCGCCCCGGCGACCGTCTCGCCGAGTCGCTCGACGGCGGCATCCGCCTCGGCCGGACCCGGGTCGGCGTCGTGTTCGATCGCCCGATCGATGATCTCGACCCGATCCGCGATGTCCCGGCAGCCCTCGACGGTCGCCCGGAGGGCGAACCGGTCTCGAAGCTGCGGACGCAGGTCTCCCTCCTCGGGGTTCATCGTCCCGATCAGCGTGAACGACGCGGGATGGGAGACGCTGACTCCGTCGCGCTCGACGGTGTTGATCCCGCTCGCCGCCGCGTCGAGAACGACGTCGACGAGGTGATCGTCGAGCAGATTGACCTCGTCGACGTAGAGGATCCCCCGGTGCGCGCGGGCCAACAGCCCGGGATCGAACTCGGCCTCGCCGGCCAGCGCGTCCTCGACCGAGAGCGTCCCGACGATCCGGTCGCGGGTCGCCCCGAGCGGGAGCGTGACCAGCGGCACGGGCCGCGTCTCGACGGGGAGTTCGTTCGGATCGCGCTCTCGACAGTCCGCACACTGCAGACTCGGCTCGTCGGGCGCGCAGCCGTACCGGCAGTCCGCGACGGCGCGCTGTTCGGGGAGGAGATCGGCGAGTCCCCGGACGGCGGTTGACTTCGCCGTGCCCTTCTCGCCGACGATCAACGCCCCGTCGAGCGCGCCGTTCGCGGCGACCGCCAGTAGCACGCGCTTGAGCTCCGATTGGCCGACGATCGCCGGAAACGGGGTCGACGACAGTTTTTTGCCCCCGGCGTTTGCAAACATAGTTGCGTTAATACAATAGAGGTTTAAAAATTCGATGACACGCATCGGGATCTACACCGCGACGGAGAACGAACTCGGATCGATCGGACGCGCGGCCGGGCGCCTCGAAAACGTCGAACTGGTCGTTCGCTCGGAGAGCGACCTGGACGACGAGGCCGCGATCGAGGCGTTCGTTGAGGAACTGCGCGGCGCCGACGCGGCGATCTTCTGGCTGCACGGCGCCGAGGACAGCATGCCGGGCTACGAGTATGCGACGGGCGCGCTCGAGGAGGCGAGCGTCCCGCTGATCGTGAAGGCGACCGGCGACGCCTTCGCCCTCGAGGACACGACGGTCGCCGCCGAACACCGCGATCGGGTCTGTGAGTACCTCGAGCGGGGCGGAACGATCAACGTCGAGAACTGCTGTCGGTTCCTCGCGAGCGAGTACGGCGACCGCGACCTCGCCTCCGAGGACCCGGCCAAACTCCCGACGGAGGGAGTGTACCACCCCGACTATCCGGGCGTCGGCTACGAGGAACTGCTCGAGACTCACGACCCGGGGAAGCCGACCGTCGCGGTCTGGTTCTACGAATCGCACTGGACCCACGAGAACACCCGCTACGTCGACGCCCAGGTCCGGGCGCTCGAAGACCAGAGGGCGAACGTACTGCCGATCTTCTGCAACCCCGCCACGGATACGGACGAACAGGAGGACGCAGAATGGGTGACGGATGAATGGCTCATCGACGATGGTGGCGAACCGGTCGTTGACGCCGTGCTCTCCTCCTTTATGTTCTCGCTGTCGATGGACGAGCGCGGTCGCAGCGCCGACGACGAGGGCCAGAGCGCTGAGGACGTCTTTCTCGATCGACTCGGCGTTCCGGTGCTCCAGACGATTACTACGATGCGGTCCCGGTCGCGCTACGAATCCAGCGACACGGGCGTGATGGGCTTCGAACTCGCGCTCTCGGTCGCCTTGCCGGAGTTCGACGGCAACGTCATTACGCATCCCATATCGGGGAAAGAACGGACCGACGACGAGGTCGGGATCGGGTCGGCGCCGAAACACCACTTCCCGATCGCGGATCGGATCGACCACGCGACGCGGCTGGCGGTCAACTGGGCCGAACTCCGGCACACCCCTAACAAAGATAAGCGGGTCGCGGTCGTCCTGCACAACTACCCGCCGAGTGACGACGGGATCGGCACCGCGTTCGGACTGGACTCGCCGGAGTCGACGGTGAACCTGCTCGAGGAGCTCGACGACAGGGGCTACGACTTAGGCGCCGAGCTGCCCGAGGACGGACAGACGTTGGTCGAGCGACTCACCTCGCAGCTGACCCTCGAGGACCGCTGGGTCGCCCCCGAGGACGTCCGCGACCTCTCGGTCGACGTGGTCTCGACCGATACCTACCGAGAGTGGTTCGCCGACGCCGACGAGCGGTTTCGGGAGCACGTCCTCGAGGAGTGGGGCGAGGTTCCCGATCGTCCATTCGCGATTCCGGGCGTCGAGTTCGGCAACATCCTCGTCACCGTCCAGCCCCCGCGCGGGTTCGGGATGGACCCCTCGAAGGTCTACCACGACTCCGACCTGCAGCCGCCCCACGACTACTACGCGTTCTACGGCTGGCTGCGCAACGAGTTCGGCGCCGACGGGGTGGTCCACCTCGGGACCCACGGCAGCCTCGAGTGGCTCCCCGGCAAGACCGTCGGGCTGAACGGAGCCAGCGCACCCGACCAGCTGATCGACGACCTGCCGAACGTCTACCCCTACATCGTCAACAACCCCGGCGAGGGGACCCAGGCCAAGCGCCGTTCCTACGCCGCGATCGTCGACTACCTCACGCCGGTCATGCGGGCCGCCGGAACGTACGACGAGTTGGCCGAGCTCGAGGAGCTCGCGAACCGGTACCGCGAGGCCGGGATGGAGGACGCTCGCGCCGACAGCGGCGAGCACCTCGAGGACCTCATACGTGAAAAAGTCGAGGAACTCGATCTCGCCGTCGAACTCGGTATCTCGGGGACAATCGACGAGAAAGCGGACGTTCGTGGCCCCGACGAAGCCGGGTCGACGCTCGCCGAGGGCGACGTGGAAGGCGATGCCATCGAGATCGACGAACTCGTCGAACGAATTCACGAGTACCTCACCGACGTCAAGTCGACCCAGATCCGGCTGGGACTGCACACGATGTCCGAGCCGCCCGCGGACGACCGCCTCGTGGAGTACCTCGTCGCACTTACTCGCCTCAAGAACCCCGGCGCGCCGAGCCTCCGCGAGAGCGTCGCGGGCGTCCTCGGAGTGGACTACGAGGCGATGCTGAACGCACCCGGCGAGTACGACGACGAGCTGGGCACAACCTACGCCGAGGCCGCCGACAAGGTGCGGGAGACGAGCCTCGAGCTGGTGGAGACGCTCGCCGAACACGGGTTCGACATCCCGGAGTCGGAGTGGGAGGCGCGCGCGATTCGGAACGAATCACGAGGCGAAGGCGGTGAAACCGCCGGAGCGCCCGACAACGAACTTAATATGAACCTGCTCGTCGTCGACCTCGAGACGATCGGCGACGCCCGGGCGAGGTCGGGCGCCCACGACGATCTCCGGGAGGTGCTGGCCTACATCTGCGAGGAGGCCCAGCCCCGCGTGCAGGCGTCTGAGGACGAGGTGCCTCGCACTGTCGACGCTCTCTCGGGCGAGTACGTTCCGCCGGGGGGATCGGGTGCGCCGACTCGCGGCGGCGTCGACCTGCTGCCGACGGCGCGGAACTTCTACACGCTCGATCCCCGGAAGGTGCCCGCAAAACCGGCCTGGCAGGTCGGCCGCGAGGTGGCGGAGGGAGTGCTCGAGCGTCACCACGCCGAGGACGACGAGTACCCCGAAGAAATCGGCGTCGTCGCCTGGGGGACCCCCACCGTCCGCACTCGTGGCGAAACCATCGCTCAGGTGCTCGCGATGATGGGCGTCGAACCCAACTGGACCGACGCGGGTCGGATCGACGACGTCGAGCCGATCCCCCTCGAGGAGCTCGAGCGACCCCGGATCGACGTGACGACGCGCGTTTCAGGGCTCTTTCGGGACGCGTTCCCCGCCGCAGCGGGCGTCATTCATGACGCCGTGGATGCGGTCGTCGACCTCGACGAATCCCACGAGATGAACTACGTCAAAAAGCACGTCGAGGAGGAGGCCGCAGAGCTCGAGCAGGAAGCAGGGCTCGACGAGTCCGAGGCCCGCGAGGCCGCCACACACCGCGTCTTCACCACGAAACCCGGTGGTTACGGCGCCGGGACGAACAAGGTCGTCGATGAGGGCAACTGGGACGACCGCTCGGACCTCGCCGACGTCTACGTCCAGTGGGGCGGCTACGCCATGGGGTCGCGAGGACGCGTCTCTGACGCCCACGACGCCTTCGAGCGTCGCCTCTCGAGCGTGGACGCCACCGTGAAAATCGAGGACACGATG
This sequence comes from Natronococcus sp. JC468, assembly GCF_012163165.1. NCBI lineage: Archaea > Methanobacteriati > Methanobacteriota > Halobacteria > Halobacteriales > Natrialbaceae > Natronococcus > Natronococcus sp. JC468. The sequence continues at coordinate 17,886 of NZ_JAAVUO010000006.1, read as the reverse complement.
GAGCAAGACGAGTTCGACTCCTCGGACTGGTACGCCTTCCACGGCGGGTTCATCTCGGCCGTCAACGAGATCGCGGGCGAAGAGCCGGCCTCCTACGTCGGCGACTCCTCGGATCCGGACAACGTCGACGTCTACACGAACGAGGAGAAGGTCCGCAAGGCGATGCGCTCGCGGGTGCTCAACCCCGACTGGCTCGAGTCGATGGAGGAACACGGCTACAAGGGCGCGGGCGACCTCTCGACGACGGTCGACGTGACGCTCGGCTGGGACGCCACGACGGGCGTCGTGAGCGACACGCTCTGGAACGAGGTCGCCGAGAAGTTCGCCTTCGACGAGGATCGCCAGGAGTGGATGCGCGAGGTCAACCCATGGGCGCTCGAGTCCATCACCGATACACTGCTCGAGGCGATCGATCGCGACCTCTGGGACGCCGACGAGGAGACGACGGACCGACTTCGAGACCTGAACCTCACGGTTGAGGGCGATCTCGAGGCGCGGACGACCAACGAGGCCGTCGGCGCGGAGGTGGCGAACGATGACTGACGGGACGCAGTCGACCGGCGCGAAGGAGGACTCCGACTTCGATGAGGAGTACGCCGATCTGGGCGCCACCACGCAGAACGCGATGGAGATCGCCGAGACGAGTATGGACATCGTTCGGGGGTTCGTCCCCGACGAGACGCTCGCCGATCGGGTCCGCCAGAAGTCGGTCCACTCGATGGGCGACATCGAGTTCCAGCACCTGCTCGAGTTCACCGGGAGCGACGAACTCGACGACGACGAAGACGCCCCCGTCCGGGCGGGCGCCCGCGCGGTGCTCGAGGAGACGACGATCGTCACGGACATCACGATGGCGAAAGCCGGGATCACGGGCCGGGGCCACGACTGTGAGACGCGCAAGGCGATCGGCAACGGTGCTGAACTCGCGAAGGAAACAGGGATGACCCGAACCGCGGCGTCGGTGCTCGAACTCGACAAGCGGGGCGTCTACGAGGAGGCGATCGCGGTCGTCGGCAACGCGCCGACGGCGGCGTTCGCGCTCGCGGACTGCATCGAGGACGGCACCCGTCCAGCGACGATCGTCGCGACGCCCGTCGGCTTCGTGAAGGCCGAGGAGAGCCGCCAGCGCGTTCGCGAGGTCAGCGAGGAGTACGGCGTCCCGGCGATCACGAACGTCGGTCGCCGCGGCGGCAGCGGCCTGGCGGCGGCGCTAACGAACGAACTGATCCACGTCGCCAAAGACGTTCGAACGGACGAGCTCGAGCTGGATCTCCCGGCCGAGACGCGAGCCGCCCGAGCGAGCGACGGCGCGACCGAGAACGACGAGGACCGATGAGCGACGGGTACGACCTCGAGGCGGGGCCCGATCCGGCGACGTTCGCGGCCGTGAGCCCGGAACCCGACATCGACGAGACGACCGACGATCCCGTCTACGTCGTCGGCGTCGGTCCGGGAAACCGGGAGTACCTCACGCCTCGCGGGGAGCGCGCGATCCGGGAGGCCGACGTCGTCGTCGGCTTCGCGACCGTCGTCGAGTTCGTCGAGGAGCTGACCGACGCCGAGCTGCTGACCTGCGGCTACCGGGACGAAGCCGAGGCGCTCGAGGCGTTCGGCGAGCGGGTCGCCGCCGGCGAGAGCGGCGCGGCGGTCGCGATGGGCGATCCGAACCACTCGGGGTACCAGTTCGTCGGGAAAGTGCAAGATACGGTGGAGCGTGAGGCGCCTGAGACTCCAGTTCGGGTCGTCCCCGGCATCTCCTCGCTGCAGGTAGCTGCGAGTCGGGCTCGAACGCCGATGGAGGACGCCGAGTTCGTCACGCTCCACAAGAGCGGCGACCTCGAGGCCGACGTCGACCGACTCACGAGGGCCGTCGTCGAGGACGACCGCCATCTGCTCGCGCTCCCACGGCCGTACGATCGGATGCCCGGCGACCTCGCCGAGCTGTTGCTCGAGCGCGGCGCCGATCCCGAACTTGAGGCGCTGGTCTGTGAGAAGCTGACCCACGAGGACGAGCGGATCCACCGGTTTACGCTGGCCGGACTGTCCGAACACGCGGACGGTAACGGACGGGAGGACACCCCCTTCTCGGATCTGGTGGTGCTCGCGGTGCGACAGCCGGTGTAGTCTTCGCCAGCATCGGCTCCCGATTTCGGCGGCCGTCCTCGCGTTGCACCCCTCAGTTATCACTCGGACGCAACGAAGCTTTCGCTACTGAAACTCAGAATGCTCAATAGTAGTTGGTCTAACTCAACCACAATTGTTTTAGTGAAAGCCCCAGTTATCCACGGGTAATGGCACCGATTGCGCTGCCACACGACGCAAAGGCTGGACCGACGAAGGCAGAGGTCCGGGCCGTCACCCTCTCGAAGCTCGCGCTCGGGACGGACGACCACTTCGTCGAGGTCGGCTCCTGTACGGGCGCCGTCACGATCGAGGCTGCACGCCGGGCGGAGCGCGTGACCGCCCTCGAGCGGAAGGACGAACGGCTCGAAACGACCGAAAAGAACCTCGCGGCGAATGCCGACTCGGTGCGGGCCGACGTCGAACTGCGCAACGCGGAGGCCCCCGAGAGGCTGCCCGAGGACGCCGACGCGCTCTTTCTTGGCGGGAGCCGCAACTTCGAGGCCATCCTCGACCGCGCCGCCGAGACCGGCGTCGATCGCGTCGTGATGAACGTCTCGCGGCTCGAGATCGCCGGCCGGGCGACCGAGGCGTTTCGCGAGCGGGACCTCCTCGAGGAGGTTGTCCAGTTCCAGGTTAGTCACGGCTACGAACTCGCCGGTGCGACGAGCTTCGACTCGGAGAACCCGGTGTACATGCTAATCGGCAGCGCGACCGACAACGACGCGGACGGAGACGACGGAAAGCGAGTCGCCGCCGACGGTGAGGGATCGCAGCGATGACCCTCTACGGCGTCGGGCTCGGCCCCGGCGAAGCTGACCTCGTGACGGTCCGGGGGAAGCAGGTCCTCGAGCGAGCGGACGTCGTTTACTCGCCGGGTCGCCTCTCCCGGAGCGTCGCGCTCGAGCATGTCCCCGAGGAGCGGATCGGCGACCTCGAGTTTCCGATGACGAGGGACGAGGAGAAGCTTCGGGTGGCCTGGAAAGAGGCCGCGGCGGAGATCGCGCCCACCGCCCGCGGGAGCGATGTCGCCTTCGTGACGCTGGGCGATCCGAACGTCTATTCGACGTTCGGTCACCTGCGACGAACGATCGAGGCCTTCCACCCCGACGTCGACCTCGAGATCGTTCCCGGCGTGAGCGCGGTGACGGCCTTCGCGACCGCGCTGGGCGTCGAGATCGAGGCCGGCGCGGGGCTCTCGCTCCGAGAGGCCGCGAACGGCGCGAGCCCGACGGGGCCCGATCGAATGGTGCTGTTCAAGGTCACCGACGCGCCGGCGACCCACGAGGGGCTCCTCGAGGCGGGCTACGAGGTAACCTACGGTCGCCGCCTGTTCATGGAACAGGGCGAGACGGCGGTGACCGACGACCCCGCCGAGATCGACGAACGAGACTACTACACGCTGGCCTACGCCGAGAAGGCCGACCTCGAGATCGAGCGGGCGACGGCGGCGTTTTCGGAGCACGGCGGAACGGGCGATCCCTCGAGCGATGACGATGCCGAGTCCAACGACGCTGGGTCGAGCGGCGAGTCGATCGCGGACGGCGGCGAACCGACCGTCCCGGGGCAATCGTCGACGGGCGAGATGTCGTCCGAACGCGAGCGAGGCATCGAGTTTCGGTCCCTGCCGGAGGACTCGGATGTCGACGGCGCGCTCGTCGACCTCGAGCGCGCCGAGGGCTGCGAACACGGCGACTGTAGCGAGCACTGGTACTGATGGGTGAGACGACCGAGACGGACGACGCCGCAGACGGCGGTGACCCCCAGAACGCGATCGACGCGCAGGGGGCTCGTCGCCGGGCGGAACTAGACGACCGGGTTTTCGACCACAGCGCGGGCGACGAACAGGCGGGGATCCCCTTCGTCGGCGCTGGCCCCGGCGACCCGCGGCTGCTCACGGTTGCCGGGCGCGAGCTGCTTGAGGAGAGCGACCTCGTCGTTCATGCGGGGTCGCTGGTCAACAGCGAGCTGCTCGAGGCGTACTGCGATCACGCGGAACTCGTCAACTCCGTGGGGAAGGACCTCGAGGAGCTGATTCCGCTGATGCGGGACGCCCACGAGGAGGGACGGAGCGTAGTCCGCCTGCACAGCGGCGACCCCGCGATCTACGGCGCCGCACTCGAACAGATGGACGCCCTGGAGCACGAGGGCGTGCCGACGTACTTCGTGCCCGGTGTTACCTCGGCCTTTGCGGCCAGCGCCACCCTGCGGACGCAGCTGACGCTCAACGAGGTCTCGAACCACGTCGCGTTCACCCGCCCGCAGGGCAAGACCCTGAGCGAGGAGGAGGACCACATCTCCGAGTTCGTCGGGATGGGCGACGTGACGACCTGCATCTACCTGGGGACCCACGCGGTTCGCGAGACGATGGATCGCCTGCTCGAGGACGGTCACGACCCCGAAACCCCTGTCGGCGTGATCTATCACGCCTCGTGGCCGGACGAGGACGTCATCGTCGGTTCGATCGCCGATATCGCGGACAGGGTCGAGGAGGCGGGGTATCGGGCCTCGGCGCTGGTCGTCATCGGCGATGCAATCACCGGTGCGGGCTACGAGCGCTCGTACCTCTACGGCGACTGGGCGAATCGGGGATCGTCGGGAAATTCGGCCGATAACACGAGCGGGCCGGAGGCGAGCGATGACTGAACCGCAGTGCAGTCACTGCGAACACGGCGAAAGCTCCCACCCACGAGATGGTCAAATCGGATCGATTCGACGTGGAATGGACGAGTTTGCGACGAGAGAGGTTCGACGATGAGTTCAGGTACTGAAAACGCGGACGAGACGGACGACTCGAGTACAGATTCCGGCGGCCACTGTTCGACGCCGGATTCGGATGGCGAGGTGGCCGAGGAGATCGCGATCGTCTCCTTCGAGCGCAAGATGGAGACGGCCGAGGAGATCAGAGCCGAGATCGGCGATCGCTACGAGTCGATTGAGATCCTCGAGTACCACGGCGACGTCTTCGCCGAGCACTGGGGCGAGTACGACTGTTTTATCGGGCTGATGGCCTCCGGGATCGCGATGCGCAAGACCGCGAGCCTGCTCGACGACAAGTGGGAGGATCCCGCGATCTGCGTCGTCGACGAGGAGCTGACCTGGGCCATCCCAATCACGGGCGGCCACCACGGCGCGAACCAGGTCGCCCAGGACCTGGCGACGATGGGCACCGTGCCGGCGATGACCACCGCCAGCGAGGCGGCGGGCAAGCAGGGCGTCGAGTCGAAGGCCAAGGCGATGGACGCTCACGTCGTCAACGGCGACTCGACGGTCAAGACGAATCTCGCCGTGCTCAATGACGAACTCGGCCCCGTCGAACGGCTCGAGGGACCGCGGGCCGTCCTCGTCGGCGACGACGTCACCGTCCTCAAGCGCAACACGGACGACGGTGTCGTCCTCGGCACGGGCAGCGTCTCCGGAGCCGACACGGAGGCGTTCCTCGCCGCCTGGGAGGAGGCCCTCGAGCGGACCGACTACGCGCTTTCGGACGTCGAGTTCGTCGCCACCGCGACGCGCAAGGAAGAGGAGGACGGGCTGCTCGAGGCCGCGCGGGAACTCGACCTCGGGGTCGTCGTCTTCGACAAGGAAACCCTCCTCGAACACGAGGGGCCGACGCCCTCGAAATCCAAGGAACTGATCGGTTGGCCCGGCGTCTCCGAGGCCAGCGCGATCGCGGGCGGCGCCGAACGGGAACTGGTGCTCGAAAAGATCGGGTACGAGAACGAGGTCACGGTGGCGATCGGGCGATGAGTTCGGACGCCGACGCTGGCGAACTCGGCGCGGCGGCGGACGCCGCGCCCGACGGCACCCCCGACGACCACGGTACCCTCTCGGTGGTCGGCATCGGCCCCGGGCTCCCAGACCACATGACGGTGAAGGCGAAGCGGGTTATCGAGACCGCCGATGTCGTCATCGCCTCAAGTCTCTACCAGGAGTTCCTGCGAGCCGACGGAACGATCCCCTCGGAGGAGCGAACGGACGAGGACGGTATCGCGACTCGAGACGACGGGTTCGAGCAGGAGATCGTCCGCTCGACGATGGGGCGCCAGATCGAGCTCGCCCGCGCGGCGTTCGACTACGTCCGTGAGGGGAAAGATGTCGCCCATGTCTCGGGCGGCGACCCCTCCGTCTACGGCAAGTCGGACCTGATCTTCAAGATGGCCGACGAGGAGGATGCGACCGACGTTCCGATCGAGATCGTCCCCGGAATGACGGCCGCGCTCGGCGGCGCGGCCAACGTCGGCGCGCCGCTGTGTAACGACTTCTGTACGGTCTCGCTGTCGGACAAGTGGCGCGGCTGGGACGAGATCGAGGAGAAACTGCGCGCGGCCGCAGTGTCGGATTTCGTGATCGTGCTGTATAACTGCTGGCGCAACTACGAGAAGGCGGTCGAGATCGTGCGCGAGGAACGGACCGACGACGCCCGCGTCGCGATCGTCAACGACGCCGGTCGTGCCGACGCGGGTCGCAATGGCGAGAGCGAGTTCATCACCACCCTCGGTGAGGCCGCCGACCACGACAACAAGGTCTCGGGGATGGGCACCTCGCTGATCGTCGGCAATCACGAGACCGAAACCTGGAGCAACAACGACCGAACGTACCTCGTCACGCCCCGCGGCGGGCGCGACGTCGAGGATTTCTAACAATGAGTACGGACACGAACGCGGAGACGGACGACGAATCGGCTTCGAACTGTGGCTCGACGAGCGCGAGCGAAACCGGAACCGAGGCGGGGACCTCCTCGAGCAGCAAGTGCGGCGCCTCGAGCAGTACGGACGGCTCGAGCGGCTCGAAGTGTGGCGCGTCGAGTTCCTCGTCCTCGAGTTCCTGCGGCGCCTCGAGTTCCGACGACGGGAGCGACTCCCGCGAGCAGGAAGTTGGCGCCACCGTCGCGGACTTCGACGCCGAGCCCGGACAGTTAACGGCAGTGGGGCTCGGACCCGGCCACGCCGAGGGGATGACCGAACGCGCCAAGGCGGCGCTGCTCGAGGCCGACCACATCGTCGGCTACACGACCTATATCGAACTCATTCCGGACGAGATCACCGAGCAGGCCGACGAGATCTACGACACGCCAATGTGCGGCGAAGTGTCGCGCACGGAGGAGTCGATCGACCGCACGCTGGCGGGCAACGATGTCGCCATCGTCGGCAGTGGCGACCCGAACGTCTACGCGCTCGCGGGGCTGGCCCTGGAGATCCTCGAGTCCAAGGGCGCGACAGCATCGATGGTGGAGTTCGACGTCGTTCCGGGCGTTCCGGCGGCCCAGTCCTGTGCAGCGCGGCTGGGCGCCCCGCTGGTGAACGACACCGTCTCGGTCTCGCTGTCGGACCACCTCGTCCCGATGCCGGAGATCGAGTCGCGGCTGCACTCCGTGGCGAGCGAAAACTTCACGATCACGATCTACAACCCCTGGAGCCGCAAGCGCCGGGAGAACTTCGAGAAGTGCTGTGAGATCCTGCTGACTCACCGTGACGCGGAGACGCCGGTCGGGATCGTCCACGGTGCCGGCCGCGAGGACGAACAGGTGCTGATCACCGAACTCGGCGAGCTCGAGGAGCTCGGCGAGAGCGAGATTATCGACATGACGACCACGATTCTCGTCGGCACCGAGGACACCTACGTCTGGGACGACCGGATGGTCACGCCGCGGGGCTACGAGACGAAGTACGAATACTAACCATGCCACGCTACGATATCACCATCGAGAAGGACGCCTGTGACGGAATCTTCGCCTGCCTGACGCGCGATCCGCGGTTCGTCGAGGGCGAGGACGGCCTGGCGACGGTCGATCCCGACGCGGACCCGATCTACGGCTGCGAGGGCGAGGTGACCGATACCGAACAGCAGGTCATCGCGACGTTCGACGACGACCGCATCGACGAGGCGAGGCAGGCCGCAGCGGCCTGTCCGACCGACGCCATCGTCGTCGAGGAGGTGCGCGAATGAGCGAGTCGCTCGGGTCCGACGGTGAGAACGCGGTCCACGAGATTGAAGTGCCCGCGGACCCGCTGGCGGGCCACCCCGCGAGCGCGTACTTCTGGGGCCACGTCGCCGGCAGCGGCGACGTTTCAGCTAGCGCCATCGAAGTCGTCACCAACGACGAGACCTCCGCGCAGGTGCTCGCGGCCGTCGCCGGCGGCAACCTCAAGCACGATACGACGAGCCGAGAGTACGCTCACGACGCGTCGATCACCCGGACCGAGGACGAGTACACGCTCTCAATCGGAGATGACGGGGAAGAAGGCGGCGAGGACCACGGGAACGACACCGGAGGCCTGCTCGGTCGCAGCGGCGCGCTCGGGCTTCCTGTTGACGGACGTGGCAACTACCGGTTCGGCGCGTTCAGCGGGTACGACCGCGAGCTACTCAGAGGGGTCCTCGAGGGCTGTGGCACGATCTGTTTCAAATCAAAGAGCGGCACCGTCGGGATCTCGTTCGTCCACGACGACCGCGACCTGCTCGAGCTAATCCGAGAACTGATCGCGGGGTGTCCAGTCGAGGCGTCCGTCGACGACCTCTCGGTGACGTCCTCGGGCGGCTACTGGTTCGGGATCGACGACGGCGACGCGCCCGCGTTCGGAACGTGGCTCTATGAGGACTGCGAGGAGACCGGCCTCTACGCGCCCAGCCGTCGCCGTAAACTCGAACGGAGCCTCGAGCAGGCCGAAGCGTACGACGAGCCGTAACCGAGGCGACCGAATCCGATCATGACCATCACCGACGAAAGACCACCCACGAGGCCGAGATGAGTACGTCAGACGACACCGTGCCCGCGGCGGCGTTCGACGACGAGGCGGTCCTGCTGATCGGCCATGGTTCCCGCCGGGAGAAATCGAACCAGCAGGTGCGAGAGTTGGCCGCCGAGTTGGAGTCGCGGCTGGGGATCCCGGTCGACGTCGCGTTCCTCGAGCTCGCGGCGCCGGCGATCGACGAGGCGCTCGCGGAGCTCGCGACGCTCACATCACGGGTGACGGTCGTTCACTGCTCGCTGTTCGCGGCGAGTCACGTCAAAAACGACGTTCCGCTGGCGATCGAGCGGGCGCGGGCGACACACGACCTCGAGATCGACAACGGGGCACACCTGGGCATCCACCCCGCGATACTCGACCTGCTCGACGACCGGGCTCGGACGGTCGAGGACGAACTGGCCGTCGATCGAACGGCGGACGACGTCGCCGTCGTCCTCTGCGGGCGGGGCTCGAGCGACCCCGACGCGAACGGCGACGTCCACAAGTTGGCTCGACTGCTGTACGAGGGGCGAGCGTTCGACCGCGCCGAAGCGACCTTCGTCGGCGTCACCGATCCCACGCTCGAGGACACGCTCCACGGACTCTCGAAACACCGGCCCGACGCGGTCGTCGTCCTGCCGTACATGCTCGGAGACGGCGTTCTCACCCAGCGGGTCCGCGACTGGACCAGCGAGTTCGACGACGAGTACCCGTACGTCGATGCGCTGGCGGGCGACCCGCTGGGAACCGACTCGCGGCTGCTCGACGTCCTCGCCGACCGCTGGCAGGAGGCCCGCACCGACAGCGTCGAGATGTCCTGTGACACCTGCAAGTACAAGGTCGATCTCGAGGGCTACGAGGAGGACGTCGGCGGCGCGCGGGCCATGCTTCGCGCGCTGGCCCACCAGGAGGCACACACCGATCGGAACGACGTCGACGACGATCCCCACAGCCACGACGCGCCGAAAAGGCACGTCACGGTCTGTACGAACCGGACCTGCGCCGACGCGGGGTCGCCCGCCGTCCTCGAGCGACTCCGGCAGGAAGCCCGCGACTCGGAGCACTGCGACGCCCGCATCACGCGGTCGTCCTGTCTCGGCCGCTGCGGCGACGGGCCGATGGTTGCGGTCTACCCCGACGGTGTCTGGTACGGCGACGTCGCGGCCGCGGACGCCGAACGGATCATTTCCGACCATCTGGAGCGAGACCGTCTCGTTAGCGATCTCGTCGATCAGACCCTGTAGAACGACCCGACGCACAACCCGCTCGAAACGAACGACACCGACACATTACACCCACGAGATTCCACATGAGCTGCTACGAAATCGAAGCGCTCCGACTCGGACTGATGAACGTCCTCGGCGTCGAGGACCAGCACGCCCGCGATCACGCGGAGAAGGAACTCGAAGGCCACCTCGAGGGTCCCGTCGAGGGACTCGCCGAGGCCGAGAGCCTCGCGGCGGTCGAGCGTCACCTCGACGCCGCGCTCGTCGACCTCGAGGAAACCGTCGCGTCGATGGACGCCGACGACCCGGAGTACGACTACACCCGGGGTCGGTTGCTGGCCGTTCGCGACGCCGAACGCGCCGTCCGTCGGCTGCGAACCCAGGGGGACAGCGTCGTCGACGGCCTCGGCGAGGCCCACGATCTGCTCCACGAAACCTTTCCCGCGGAGGAGTAGCGTGGCGGAACGCAGGCGAACGGTCGAACGCCCGCTCGGCGAGATCGATCCCGCAGGAAGCCGGCAGCTGTGGACGCGCTCGAGCGTCGAGCTGACCGACGATCTCGTCGTCACCGGACGGTGGAACGGGACGGTTACCGCGTTCGACCGCGAATCGCTCGCCCCCCGGTGGGAGGTCGACGAACCGGAACGGGCCGTTTCGCTGGCGGTCGCCGACGGCGCGCTCGTCGTCGGGGAACGCGGCGAGAACGGAACCGTCGCGGCCTACTCCCTCGAGTCCGGGACGCGACGGTGGTCCCTGGACACCGCCGCAGACGTCGGCGCGCCCGCGACGGACCGGCTCTTCGCTCTCCCGTACGTCCTCTCGCTTGCGACCGACGACGACGGAAGGGTGTACGCGGCCACCCGACGCTACGAGCGCGACGGCGAGGACCGCCGCTGGCACGGCGCCGTCTACGGCCTCGATCGCGACGGAACGGTCCGGTGGCGGTACGAGACCGACGCCTCGCCAACAGCGCTCTCGCTCGACGACGAGCGGGATCGGCTGGCCGTCGGCTACAACCGGTGTCCGGGAGCGCACGACCGCGGCGTCGTCGTCCTCGACTCGAGGACGGGCGAGCCCGACTGGACGTGGGACTCCGGAACCGACGGCGACCGCCGCGTCGGCGATGTCTCGTTTGCCGGCGGCCGCCTGGCCGTCGCGAGTCACGGCGACAAGCGCGGCTACGTCCTCGAGGCGGACGGAACCGAGCGGTGGGGCGTCGATCTCGCGGTCGAGACCGACATCGACGGCGAGACGCTGTACGCGTACCCGAATCACGCCTGCGCGAACGACGGACACGTGGCGTTCGTTACTGGGAGCACGTACGCCGTCGGGCGCAGGGAGACGGCGTCCCGCCACCCGAACGAGCACCGCATCGTCGCCTTCGGAGTCAATGGCGATCCCCAGTGGGACGCCCCCGTTCGGGGGTTCGTCCGCGAGCTCGCGACGCGGGACGGCGCGGTCGTCGCGCCGTGCGCTCAGAACTTCCGCGTCCGGAATCCAGAGACACACGCGCTCCGTTGGTTCGACCTCGAAACCGGAGAGAGCGGCGAGCGCCCCCTCGAAGGGATCGCGACGGCCGCGGCCGTCGACGACGAGCGGATCGTCGCGATCGAGGAACCCGTCGCGTATCACGACGAGGGCCGAGTCCGCGGCGAGTACGCCCTCATCGTCGAGCCGCGGTTCACGTAAGCGATCGCTCGGATCGGGCGACGAGCATGAGCGCGCCAGCAGCACCGATCTGGAAACGGCGAACGAAGGTGCGGTGAACGCTCGAGGAAAGCAGTGACTCGAACGGCGCGGGCGAGCGATCCGAAGCCGATCCCGTTCCCGCGACTCGATCTCCGTCTGCCAGAAACCGGCTCGCAATCGATCACGGATCCTGGAATCGACCATGAATCGGAGTCGACTTAGCGGTATGCTTTTAAGAGCCGATGGCGACGGTGGCCGTGTGGGACGATATCAGCCGGGACGACACGATTCGTTCATCAAGTGCGAGGCGCCTCGGTGCGGGGCCAGCAACGCTCCTGAAGGGTCCCCTGAGTACGACGCCGAGTGCTGGCGGTGCGGAGAACCGCTCGGCGGAAAGCCCGAGACGGGCGACGAAGTGACCGTCGATATCGTCGACGAGAAGGCCGACGGGACGCTCGTGTGTAAGACCGAGAGCGGGTTTGTGCTCTTTCTCGAGGCCGACGTCGCTGCGATCGAGGCGACGGTCCGAGTAACCGCCGTCGACGAAACGTACGGCGAGGCGGAACTCGTCGAGGCGAACCCGTAACCGAACTTGTCGGATACGAGTGCGAAACCGAGACAGGTCGGTATTCTGAACGCGATGGAGAGAAATGATGGCGATCAAGAGCAGCGATACGCCGAAGGAAGGTAGAGATCGGTCCGGTGAGGTGGCGAGTTCGGAGTCGCACACACACACCACGTTTCCGGTGAAACGGTCCGTTGGAGGTGGGGTACCAGAACAGAACCAGGAGAATATTGCCTAAATCCTCTGTCGGTCGTTCATAGATTCTTAGGTTTACATCTAGATGCTTCGCTACAGTATCCTATGTTTTATTAGATAGTAGCGAGTAAAGTTCATTGACTGGATCACCTTCTAAGGAGGACGGCTTTGGTCACAACTGGATCCGCCTTCTCGAGTCGAAATCGTCGTCTTTTCCGTCGAATCACCAGATCGAATCCTTCTGCGTTTCGCGTTCTGTGTTCGAATAGTCGGATTCACGCTCCTATCAACCCCCGTTTCCAGTCCAACCCACCCGCCTTCGGAGCCGATTTCACCGGAAACGTGGTGTGTGTGTGCGGCCGGGAGGTTCCCCGGCGCCGAAACCCTCAAGTCGATTCACCGGAAATACGGTGTCTGAATCAATGCCGGAGTCCGACGACCTATTCGTTCGGGAGGATCCGATCTTTACGAACAAGGAACTCCTCGAAATCAGCCACCTCCCGGACGAGGGTCGGATCGTCGGGCGGGACGAGGAGATCAGCCACCTCGCCAACGCCGTCAACCCCGCGATCTTCGGACAGAGTCCGAGCAACGTACTGATCTACGGGAAAACTGGGACCGGAAAGTCCCTCTGTGCGAAGTACATCTCCAGGCGGCTCGTCGAGACCGCCGAGGAAGAAGACATCAACGCCGTCTTCGCGTACGTCGACTGCGCGCAGGATACCACCGAAACGCAGGCCGTCCAGACGATCGCGAGCTCGGTCAACACCGACGCGACGGATATCTACATTCCGGACAAGGGGATCAGCACCGCGACCTACTACAAGCGCCTCTGGCGGCTGCTCAACGACGAGTACGACGTCGCGCTCATCATTCTCGACGAGATCGACAAACTCGAGGACGACGCGATCCTGATGCAGCTTTCCCGTGCCGGCGAGGCGGGAAAGGTAACCGACTGCAAGATCGGCGTCATGGGTATCAGCAACAAGATCAAGTACAAGGATCGAATGGACGAACGGGTCAAATCGAGCCTCTGTGAGCGCGAGTTCGTCTTTCCGCCGTACAACGCGAGTCAGCTCAACAAGATCATGACCGCCCGAAGCGACGCGTTCCGCAGGGGCGTTCTCGAGGACGCGGTGATCCCGCGGGCCGCGGCGCTTGCAGCCCGCGAACACGGCGACGCGCGAAAGGCGATCGACATCCTCCGGTACGCCGGCGAGATCGCACAGACCCGGGGAACGGAGTCGGTCCGCGAGGAGTTCATCGTTCAGGCGCGCGAGCGCGCGGAGATCGACCGATTCCGCGAGCTCATTCGGGGGTCGACGCCCCACTCGCGGTACGTCCTCCAGGCGTTGACCGTGCTCTCGCTCGACCAGCAACGCGAGGAGGGAGACGTCGAGAACAGCGGGTTCAGAACGACGCGCATCTACGACGTCTACGAACAGATCTGCCGGCAGGAGGGCACCGACGCCCTCTCGCTTCGCCGCGTCCGCGACCTGCTCAAGGAACACGCCTTCCTCGACATCCTCGAGCAGGCGCGCCACAGCGGCGGGAGCGCGGAGGGAAGCTACACCGAACACACCCTCCTCGAGGATCCGGGAGTGGTCAAAAACGTCCTCGAGGACACCGTCGAGTGAGTTTCGACCTGTCGGTTCGTCCGTTCGCGATGGAACCGACCGTTTACGGGATGAAAACCCCCGACTTCACCGGAAACGAGGTGTGTACTATTCACCGGAAATTCGGTGCCTCTTTCCCGCTCGCACGACGCCGACCCGGCTATCGGACCTCCCGTGAACGTCGATCTGCGGGATCTCGAAGGACAGTCCTTCCAGACGTTATTTCTCTCCCCGCTCCTCGAATTCCACCGGAAGGACGGTGTCCCGGTCGGCTCGATACGCTCCGAGCGTGCACACCGAGATTCCGGTGAAATCGATCGGACCCTGCTCGTCAGTCACTCTTCTGTAGGGATCGACGGATACACGCTCACGGGCCTCGTTTCACCGGAAACGAGGTGTGTCCGACTGAGACCGTCGAAATGGCCTCCCTCTTGCGACGGAGTTTCGGCGCGCGGCTCGAGACCACTACGGTACGCGCGGACGGCTCGATCCGCTGTCGAGGCGACGGTTTCGCTCGCGTGATCCAAACGCGAGGAGGAAGTCGAGAGAAAGGGTTTCCTGGAACGACAGCAACGGCACCGTGAACCGCCTCGGGGTCAAGTGGTTCGAGACGCCTTCGGCGTCTCGTCATCAAGCGAGACCTCCGGTCTCGCGGACATCGCGGAGCGAAGCTCCGCTCAGTCACGAAAATCGAAGATTTTCGAGCGACCCCGAGGCGCTCGGCCTGCCTTTTCTGCAGAGCTGTCCCGCGAACATCGGACTTGAGAAGTGCACACTTCTGTCTCCGGCGAGTCGAAGTACCTAGCCACGTCCCGATTATTTGACGGTCAAAAGCATGAGGCTACGCTATGATCCCAGATGAGTCCCCTAGAAACGGTAATCCCTCTCTATCTGAGGAGTTACAGGGGAGAGTACGGTACTGGGCTCCAGCAATCGCCGTGAGTCTGACGACGTTCATTGTGGTCGTCAACGCCTCCCTGATGAACGTGGCGATCCCCACGATGGTAGACGAGTTCGATACCTCTGTCACCGTGATTCAGGGGGCGGTTTCGCTCTACTCGCTGGTGATCGCTGCGCTGATTCTTCCAGCCGGTACGCTGCCGTCTCGGCGTAGTCCTCGGCGTGTAATGGCAGTCGCACTGACCGTCTACGCCGGCGGGACGCTGGTGGCAGCGATTAGCTGGAACACGACGATCCTCTATCTCGGCTGGTCACTTGTTCAGGGTTCCGCGGCTGCTGTGATCTTTCCACTGACGTTTACCGTATTGACGGTCAGTTACGAAAACGATGACCGGGCGAAGGCGTTCGGACTGCTGGCCGGCGTGAGCGGGGTCGGATCGACGCTCGGGCCGATTATTGGTGGCGCACTCACCACGTACGCGAGTTGGCGGTGGGGATTTACGCTCCAAATCGTTGGTGTGGGGGTTATTCTCTACTTCGTTCGGTACGTGCGCCCGAATCCGCTGTCAAAAACGAGCAGCTCGCTGGATAAGGGTGGGGCAGCGCTGACCACCGTCGGCGCGACGTCGCTCGTCACTGGATTCCTTCTGAGCGGGAAGTACGGATGGGTAGTCGAACGGCGGCCGTTTTTCGTCGGCGACATACAGTTCAATCCCGTCGGGACGTCACCAGCGATCTGGCTGCTCGGCATCGGACTGTTCACGTTCGCCGCGTTCGTTCGGTACGAGCGCCGACTGGAGCGTGCCGGGAAATCACCGCTCATTCCGCTGCACGTGCTGACGAACCGCCCGTTTGTAGCCGGTGTCGTCACGTATAATATTCGTTCGATTGTCTCGGCCGGTTTCCTGTTTATCGTTCCGGTCTATCTTCAGGCGGTACTCGGATACACCGCCTTCGAAACCGGGGTCGGGTTATTACCATACTCTCTTACGTCCGTCCTTTTTGCGGCGTTTACCACCGACTGGCGGAAGTACATCTCTCCACGGACGCTAATTCAGGTCGGTATCGTGTGTATCGGTCTCGGACTGGTGCTGTTGTACGAGCAGACGGGACCCGATCAGACGATCGGCAGGATGGTCATCCCGGTGGCGCTGTACGGAACGGGTGTCGGACTCATACTGGCACAAATCTCCAACATGACGATGTCGGCCGTCCCGACCGCGAACTCCGCTGAGGCATCCGGCGTCCTGAACGTGAGCAGTTCGATCGGATTTGCCATGGGCACTGCAGTCGTCGGCTCGTACTTTCTCGGCCACTTCTACGGTGGCGTCGTCGACAGAGTGCTCCGAGCGGAACACGTGACCGTCTCGACGGAGCGACGAAACGATCTGGTGGTCGCTCTCGAAGATGCAACAGAGACGGCGACCGAGGCCACGCAACAACAGTTCCTGAACCGACTCACTCCGACGCAACGACAGTTGCTCGAGGGGATCTTTGAGGCTGCGATGTTCGACGCTCAACGGGCGGCGTTGCTCCTCCTCGTACTGCTCGTGGTGCTCCTGCTCATCGCATCGACGTTCTTACCACGGCAGATACCGGAAGCCGACGACGGAACTGACCGCTCCAAATCGCCCCGGGGTTCGACACGTGACACTTCCGAAACGGCCGTGGAGGACTAACCGAAAACACCGGATCGGGCACTTCGGATGAGCGCGGTCCTCCGTCCGATCGGCTCAGCGAGGTTCGTGCGACTCCAACTGAACACAGATCCGCCTACGAGGACGATGGCTCCGCTCTCCAGCGGTCCATGACGTCGTCGATCGGTTCCTCGAGTTTCTCCAACATCTGTGCCGCCCCGAAATCGACCGTCGATGACGACGTGAGGTCGAAGACGACCAGTTCGACGTCGGAGTCGCGGTTTTCGAGTCGTTCGAGGAGATCAGTCCGGACTGTCTCCGCGTTCGCGTAGAACAGCTCGGCTTCGACGCGGTAGACGAACGCGTCCGAGAGAGTCGTTGCCGCGGGATACAACTCGGGAGCGACGAAGTGGTCCGTTCCGTCGAGCCGACCGAATTCGTGTGTCAACGGATGACTGACAGCACCGGAAGCGTAGACGAAAACTGTCGGCTAATTCGTTTTTTCAGGAGCTCTTTTCCAGCTAAAACTCACCTTTTGGTTATGGTAACTCTCGTTGTTCGTAATTTCACCCGAGCACCCTAACGACCCAAATCGTACCTCCTGTGTGCGCTAGGAAACGATACGCGGATTCCGATCGTCAATCCTGTAGGATGCGATTGTACAACGAAGCGAGGATATATCCACTGGTGAACCCGTCCATAAACGCCCAGCCGGCACCGATGATGAGTCCGGCCCTGGTCTCATTGAAGCCGCGGTACATGTCCGCGAGTAGCTGTTCCCACCGTTTGCCCCACCCCACTCGAGCAGTGAGACCGATAGCCGCCACCGCACCAGCCCAGAATATTCCACACGCCAATCCGAACGCATTTGGTTCCAGTCGAGATGGTTCCGAAATCGCGGCCTGGCGCGGTTCTTGTGTCGTCTCGGAGTCTGATTGCTTCACTTTGGTTCCGATCCAGTTGCTCATATTCGGTAGTTCCCATCGAGTCAGCAGTTAGTTACGACTGATGAGATTAGATTCTCAGAAAGCGTCTAGATGGGTGTTGTGAGATTCCTCTACCATCCAGACACCGTTCTTACGGCCTCTGACCTTGAAACCTTAGCGCTTGATCTCCTCTCTGAGATCCCGATCCCCGGAGTCGAAGGCTGCGGCTTCGACTCCGGGATCATCCGACAGACGCTCCTCCAGGCTGCTGTCGATCAGA